>CAZICR010000156.1:0-6986 GCA_964537795.1 uncultured Cellvibrionaceae bacterium
AACTTCAACATAATTTGGATGAATATCAGCTTTCATGATTTTTGGCCTTTAATGTTGTGCCGCCGCCCGATCAATTGCCGGGTACCGCACCAGGGTCGTTTTTGGAGGCGCGATAGTACCAGACTTAGCCTATAAGGCAAGCAGAAAAAGCGCCTGCAGCCCACCCCGGTTTGGCTTATGCTGCGCGTTTTGAGTTGCAATTGAATAGCCCGAATGAGCCAAGCCCTGACCGAAAATAATACCCAACCCCTAATCCTGAGCCTTGCCCTGCCAACGCCTTTGCGCCGTTGTTTTGATTATCTGGCTCCAGCCAACGCCACTCCCGAACAGAGGCAAGCTTGGCAACCCGGCCAATTATTTCGCGTGCCCTTTGGTAATCAGGCAATGATTGGGTTGTTACTGGAAATCAAATCCCAAACTGATATTCCAGTGGAAAAAATGCGGCCAGTCACTGAATGGTTAGGTGCTGAGCAGGCATTGAATGAAGAACAACTCGCGCTTTGCCTCTGGGCTGCTGACTATTACCAATGCCCGATTGGCGAAGCCGTCAGCACAGCCTTGCCTTCACTACTGCGTCAAGGCCAATCGGGAAAAATGCAGGCCGACCCCCGTTATAGATTAACCACAGAAGGCAAAGGATTACCGGAAGGGGCATTAAAACGAGCACGCAAACAAGCTGTATTGTTGGCGGCTTTGCAACAACACAATAATTTAAGTCGTGTCGAAATTGATGCATTAGAAATCAGTTCGCCTGCGATAAAAGCACTGATTGAAAAAGGTTTAATTGAAACTTATATTCCCGATCAGATTCTACAAATGCAATCAGGCAGTGCTGGATCCCCATCGGCGATGACGGATTTATTGAAAGAAAAACCACTGCAATTAAATTCGGAGCAAACTACCGCACTCAACCAAATCCAACAAAATTCTTTTGCGACTTATTTATTAGATGGTACTACCGGCAGTGGCAAAACCGAAATTTATTTGCAAGCCATTGAACGCTGTTTAGCTGACGGAAAACAAGCGCTGGTTCTAGTACCGGAAATTGGTTTAACACCGCAAACGCTTTCACGTTTTTTGCGGCGATTTAATGTGCCAATTGCCGCTTTGCATTCCGGATTAAATGATCGCGAACGGCTTGATGCATGGATGGATGCAAAAAACGGCACAGCAAAAATTATTATCGGCACACGTTCCGCGATTTTCACACCACTGAAAAATCCCGGCATGATTATTCTGGATGAAGAGCACGATTTATCTTTTAAACAACAAGATGGATTTCGTTATTCCGCGCGTGATTTAGCCGTAGTACGTGCGCATAAATTAAATATCCCCTTAATTCTTGGATCAGCAACACCTTCACTGGAAACTTTGTACAATGCGCAACAAAAACGCTATCAGCATTTACGATTAACCCAGCGTGCAGGTAATGCCAAACCGCCGCAAATTCATTTGCTGGATATTCGCGGACAACGATTAGATGACGGATTATCGCCACTCACTCTCGATAGCATTAGCAAAACACTTAATAGGCATGAACAAGTATTAGTGTTTTTAAATCGTCGTGGCTATGCACCGACGCTAGAGTGTCAGGATTGCGGATGGATGGCCGATTGTCGTTATTGCGATGCGCGCATGACGCTACATCAATCACCCGCGCATTTACATTGTCACCATTGCGATCATCAACGCGGCATTCCAAAAAATTGTCCCAATTGTAAAGGTTCGAGATTGCATCCATTAGGTCAAGGCACAGAGCGCAGCGAAGAAACCTTACAACAAGCTTTTCCAAATACACCGGTCATTCGTATTGATCGCGATGCTACGCGACAAAAAAATTCGCTCAATCGATTACTCGAACCCGTGCATCAAGGTGATCCTTGCATTTTAATCGGCACACAAATGTTAGCCAAAGGACATCACTTTCCCAACGTAACTTTAGTGGTCATTTTGGATGCAGATGCGGGGCTTTTCAGCACTGATTTTCGTGGCATAGAACGCATGGGGCAATTATTATTGCAAGTGGCAGGTCGCGCAGGTCGCGCTGAAAAAAATGGTCACGTGATTGTGCAAAGCTTGCATACCGATCACCCTTGGTTGCAAACATTAACTCATTCAGGCTATCACGCTATGGCCGAGTTAATTTTAAAAGAAAGATTAAAACAGCAACTGCCACCCTTTCGTCATCTCGCCTTATTACGCGCCGAAAGTAAACGCCCTGAAATTGCGTTGGAATTTTTGCGATTGGCCTTATCTCTCGCACAAAAAATCCAACCTTCATCATCCGAATTAAATTACCTCGGCCCACTCCCCGCCATGATGGAAAAACGTGGCGACCGATTTCGCTATCAATTACACATCAACAGCAATCAACGAAAATTATTACAATTTTTACTTTCGAAATTAGCACTGGACCTGGAAGCCAGCGCACTGAATCATCGTGTGCGCTGGTCGATTGATGTGGATGCGCAGGATATGAGCTGAGCCCAAAAAACTTGGTGAGCAAACTATTTATCGATGTAGTCAAGAAACTCAATGAAAGTCGGTGCTGGCATTTCTTCATGGGATAACGAGAAATTTTTATTGATGATAGTTAAGCCGATGTAATTTCGCGCACGAAAACGCTTCTCATATTCGAGTGTCACTGCAGCATTACCTTGCCAGGTTGCACTCAATAAAATATTGATCGGCAAATAGTTGTTTTGTTGATAATGGGCTTCTTCCATAGCGATCGTTTCCGGAGTGAGTCCCCAGAATGCACTGTCTGCTAGAATATAATTTTTAAAATAAGGTGTCTGGCCGCACTCTTGTGCTATCAATACTCCCCCCAGTGCTCCCCCTGCAGATGAACCGGTGTAAGTGCGAATTTCATTGGTGCGATAGTGCGATTCAATAAAGGGAATGAATTCCGCTTTTAAGAATTTACTGTAATTGGTCGCACCGGGCGGAAGGTAATCCGTCAGACGTCGATCATCAGGGCCTTGATCAATGCTTACTAAAATGACTTCTTTGTTATGTGCATCAATTGCATATGAAAATTCCTTTTGCCATTGCCCATCGCTGGTGTAAACCACAGGATAGCGTTTGGTGGATTGCTCATAACCCGGCGGCAAATAAACCTCATAGGGGTAAGTGATACCGGTGACGGCAGAAACAAAGGTTTGGTCTTTCACTAAACTGCCTTTTAAGTCTACGGGTGTTACCGGGTTAAATCGATAGGAAGTAAATGTTCCACTAAACTTGTTCTTTCCATCGTGCAGATTGATGGAGAACTCCCCTATTCGGTAATCCAGATAATCCATATGAATTTCATAAGGGATATTATTTTGCGTGAGTGTTCCGCGCATGGTTAAGCGCGACATATCAGTTTGCTCGATAGTGTTATTTTCGCTAAAAAATTCCTGATTGTTCACACTAAATTTCACGACTTTATTGTTGGAAAAACGCGCTTCGATTTTTGCATTAGGGGCTAACCGATTCTGAACAGCAACGTCATTAGCATTATCAATTTGAAAAGTATATACAGTATTGATCATTTCCCGCTGAATGAGCGCAAATGCCTTTTGGCTTAGAGTGAAATCACCCGAAACGGTAAATATAAGCTTACCTTCATAGAACTCTTCTACTTTTGCTAAACCACTGTCAGATGTATTGAATATCAGTGTTTGTTTTAGTATCGGCAATCTGCTTCGCTGTCCTGTAGCCGGAACTTTGGTAGTAATCGTCACTGTATTTTTCGTTACTTTTTCGATGATGTAATCCGCTGCATAGTGCCAACCATTCCTTTCTAATGCGTCGTAGAACAATTCATTTTCGTCAAAATAGAGAACAACACTTCCACCATCATGCAGAAGGCTTTCCGGTAATACATCCGAGCTGATATTTTTTACCGCTATTTCAATCGCCATACCGTTCAATGCTTGCGGTGTATGCGGGAATTTTTTGGTGGAAAAGTTGTTGCAGCTACACATCATCACGCACAGAAGTGCGGTTACTACTCTCGAAATCATGATAATCCTCTATTAATCATGTCGAAATCTTCTCCGAATACATGAAAACGAGCTGTATTGTCAAAGAGTTATTACCATCTTTTTCAATATAGCTAACTCGTCAGAAAAAAACCAACTGCTTTCCTTCATAAAGCTTGTCAAACCCCACGGTTAGTGAACCTAACAGTTTGAAATTCAATAGCGATTCTAGTCAGTGAAATAGTTTAACTCTGCTGGCTTAAGATAATTTTCTATGTTCGCTACTCTATTGAGCAACAAACTTCAACGGCCCGCTCCAAATCGCCAATACAATGCAACCTGAAACCGATTTAATTTCATGTTGACTTGTGGGCGGTTGAATCGCTAAACAACCTTGTGTATACGAATGTTCTTCGTCGCTTTGTTCACCTTCCAAAACGATGATGTGTTCGTAACCTAGATGTTGGTGGGGTTTTACGCGGGCGCCGGGGGCGTAGCGGATAAATGCGGCGGCGGTGCCAGTGACTTCATCTTTGTAAATGTAGCTGATTTCAACACCGGGATTGAGTGGAGTCCAACTATCGGTAGGGATGGTATTTATTTGCGTGAAAATATTCGGAATAATTTTTGTTTCCGTGAGTTTAGCCATAGCGCTTGTTGACTCCCTCAATCACTTGTTGAGACATAGCAGACCAGCCGACTATACCGCCTTGGGCTATCATCATTTCAATGGCAGCGCGTTTAAATTCTGGGAAATAACTTTCCGTTCCGTCTTCAACCACTAAACAGTTGTAGCCGCGATCATTGGCTTCACGCATCGAGGTCTGTACGCAGACTTCAGTGGTGACACCAGTAAAAATTAATTCGCTGATACTGCGTTCTTTCAACAAGCTATCAAGCTGCGTATTGTAAAAAGCACCCTTACCAATTTTGGTGATATTGATTTCATTCGGCATGGGCGCGAGTTCATCGATGATGTCATTACCATACTCGCCAGCAATTAAAATTCTGCCCATTTCACCTTGATCACCGATTCGCAAACTGGGTTTGCCGCGCTGTAATTTTGCGGGATGACAATCGGATAAATCTGGCAAGTGGGCTTCACGGGTATAGACAATCGGCAAATGAAATTTTCTAAAAATTTTTAATAGTTCTGCGATAACTGGAATGGCAGGTTTTAGCAAAGACACATCGTTACCTAAAGTCGCACCGAAACCACCGGGCTCGATAAAATCGCGCTGCATATCAATGATGACTAAACAGGGCGGATTTTCTCCCAAAATAAATTCTGTCGGTTTTGCTGCAATCGCAACCTCGGATTTCACAATAAATTCCTCATCAATAACAGTTGCATAGACCAAATGACCCCACCCTAGCCCTCCCCTCGGCAACTGCTCCTGCGTTGCCCTACCTTCCTGCTTCCTGCAGTCGTTGCCAGGGGGAGGGGACAGATTTTACTTCGCATAAGCATTTGAGAAAAAATTTAAAATTAATGCCCTGCCATGTATTGGCCAATAGTCGATAAATCGGCGTTTTCCGGCGTGGTTTCGTAAACAAATTGCCCGCCGGAAATGACCAAAATGCGATCACTTAATTCCAGAATTTCATCCAGATCTTCGCTTACCAATAAGACTGCTGCGCCTTTATTTCGCACCTCAACAATTTGCGCGCGAATATCGGCGACGGCTTTAAAATCCAAACCGAAACAAGGATTGGCAACCACCAGAATGGAAACATTCTGCGCAATTTCTCTTGCCAGTACCGTGCGCTGCACATTGCCGCCTGACAGTGCACCAATCGGTTGACTGGGACCAGTGCAGCGAATGCCGTAACGCGCAATTAAGGTTTTGGCGTTATCTTTCATGGCAGAGCGATTTAAAAAATATTTGAGTTTAACGAAAGGTGAGCGATCAAATTTTCGTAACGCAAGATTTTCAGCGATGCTCATATTGCCAACACAGGCGTTGCGCAGCGGTTCTTCCGGCAAACAATAAAATTGATGCTCAACCATTTGTTGGCGTTTTGCCGAGTAAGCTTTGTTGTGCGCAAGAATTTCGCCTTCAGCAACTGATCGCTGCCCAGCGAGCGCTTCAACCAATTCGCGTTGTCCATTGCCAGACACTCCGGCGATGCCAACAATTTCACCGGCTTTTATAGTCAAGCTGGCCGATTTGATGCTGGCTTGCCCCAAATCATTGAGCACTGTCAGATTATTAATTTGCAAATTAATATCTTTTTTGTCAGTCGCGAGGCGCTGCGTGGGTACGACTTTAATTTCGCTGCCAACCATTAACTCGGCCATTTCTTTTTCGTTGGTATCCGCAACCGGCATTGAGGCGATAAATTTTCCTTTTCTCAGCACGGTAATCTGATCGGCAAATTGTGTGACTTCGCGAAACTTGTGGGTAATGATCAAGACACTTAATTGTTGGGTTTTGGTCAACTGGTGAATTTTACCCAGAACCTCATCAGCTTCGGTAGGCGTCAACACTGAAGTCGGTTCGTCCAGAATCAATAGTTCTGTGTTTAAAAAAAGTTGTTTGATGATTTCAACTTTTTGCTTTTCGCCTGCAGAAAGATCCACCACCTTTTTGTGCAGCGGAATTTGGAAGGGCATATTGACCATGCCTTTTTCCAAACGCGCAATTTCTTTTTTCCAGTTAATCACTAGCGGTAAGACAGGCTGCGCCAATACAATATTTTCAGCCACCGTCATATTGGGCACCAGCGTAAAATGCTGGTAGACCATACCTATGCCTAACTGCGCCGCTTGTTGCGGGCTGTTGATTTCCACTTCGCGATCTTTATAAAGAATTTGCCCTTCGTTGTGCTTGTAGTAACCCATAATGCATTTGACCAAGGTACTTTTACCCGCACCATTTTCACCGAGCAACGCATGAAAACTGCCTTGAGCAATTTTGATCGACACATTTGACAAAGCATTCACTTCGCCAAAGCGTTTTGAAATATTAATTGCCTCAAGTAGTATGCTCATTTTATTTAAACGCGCTCATGATA
>CAZICR010000157.1:0-6977 GCA_964537795.1 uncultured Cellvibrionaceae bacterium
AGAATCAACACCACCGGCAGCGGGAATTGTCAATGCGTCCATATTGGTCATAACGCAACCGTCGAATTGCCCAGCAGTGTATTGGTTGATAGATTCAACGTAATCGTTGATTTGTACTATGTCGATTTCGATACCGTATTTCTTTGCCCACTTCTCGACAATTTTTTGTTCGTCAGCATAGCCCCAAGGCATCCAACCGACATAAATTGACCAACAGACTTTGAAAGGCTCTGCCGCAGAAGCAAAAGTGGCAGTGAGAGAAAGCGCAAGCGCGAGAGAAATTTTCTTAAAACGTGATTGAAGCAACATGAACAACCTCCAAGGCAAAAATTACACCGGCATATAGGAGCACTCTGGCGATTAGGCCAATCAATCTCCCGGGCTTTTATCCCGCCGTGTAACCCTCTATATGCGGCTTGCGCCTATCTTGAAGGTCGAAAGCTCTCGGACCAGTCATTGTGTAAACAATCGGAACCCTAGCTTTCTATTACAGTTTGTAAAAACAAAAATACAGCTTGTAAAAACAAATTGCTGAATACCTAAACCCACCCAGAGTGCGAATCAGTTATTACCATACTGCTATTGCAATTGCAGCGCCAAGTTGGCGTTTGGGTTGATTTCTCTGGGGTTTCAGTGGTTGGCTTTGTAGCAGAGTTTTATTTTTGCACTCAATTGTGGCGAGTCAGAAACTAAAAGGCTTTAAGTTGGTGCGCTGATCCTCATTGTTATTGCTGCAATTCAAACAAACGTCGGGATTGTTTATTGATTTCTTCTTCGCCTTTTTTAAATCCTTTATGGCTATGCTCTAAAGCACGCGGAAAAAATGAGCCAGTTTTTTCGGCACTTTTTTCAATAGGAGGGAGAATGATCCGGGTTACCGGCGTCAGTGGTTCCTGTGCGTAACTGATCATGCAGAAGCTGCCGGTCAGTAGGTAGGCCAGAAACCATACTAAACGCCGTGGGTTGGGCATAGATTATTTTAGTTTCAAACCAGGTGAATCTTCTCCAAACCAATAAACCTTCCCATCCCCTGTTTTGTATTGAACAGTAAAGCCTGAATTACCAAAACCCTGAAAGTAAGACAGCATCACACGATGGTCGCCTTTGGTTAAAAATACATTACAGGGTTGTATGGAATAGGGGCGATCTTTTGGATGTTCGCAAATTATCTTTCCATCAATTGTCAGGGAAAAACCGTCGTCACTTCCGATTAAAAATTCATAAGTCCCATCTTTAAAGGTTGTAACCATCTGGTCAACATCGACAAAAAAATCGTCACTTGCCTTGGCAATATTACCGAGTTTGGCATGGCCAAATTTCCCTTTATGTTGAAGGTTCAGCGTGTCAACCATCACTTCGGTAGTAGAAGTAATATCACGCACTTGGTGAATGTCGGTAATTCCAATGCGGTTTTTACTAATTACCACTTTAACGTTTTTATCCACAAAAACCGGTGTGATCCGATAAACAATCACACCGATAACCAAAAGAAGTAACAGACTGACAATAGTATTTTTATTTAATGTGAGTTTCATTTAGAACACCGGACGTAAATGCCAAAATTGGAACCAGTTGCGCAGATTGAATGCATCTTCAGTGAGCCCAAAACTGTAAGTAAAAGGCGAGAAGAAAGCAAAAATTGCGATTATCAATGCCACGAAAATTGAAAGATTGATTAGGGTATGACGATTCAATTCCATCAATTCATTGCGGAAAAGATAAGTGACCAGTAACGATAAGTTTAAGGCGCCGAAAATTAACGGGATGAAATAGTGGTAGAGATACATCACCCTTTCGATTTGGAGTATGGCGATCATATAGCTCAGGTAAAGACCGGTGAATAAGCAAATCCAGCCAAAAAGTTGTGTGTCTTGTATTGGAGCCTTGTAAGCAAATCGGCCAATAATGAGTGAGGACGAAAGAATAATTCCCAGCAAAACCGAGAGCCACACAATCGGATTGCCAACCAGATAATTCCAGTAAACCTTGGTGACGCCATCTACTGTATCTTTACTCCAGCGATAGCTGATAGTACGTGCACCTAAGGGCCAGCCAATCGCGTGGCTACCATTTTCGTCAGCTTTGCAATAATCCAGTTTAGGTACGCCATCAGCGTATTCCGACATATATGTCCAATTGTCTCGCATGCCTATAGCAAAGGTGTTTAAGCTCCAAGTATTACCCATGCGAATTTGTTGTAGATACTCGGGTGATGCTTTGTAAGTACGATTCTCTTTGACTGTTTTCCCCATGCCTATGTGAACATAAAAAACAGCGAAAAAAATCAGCACGACTGCGCCGATACTGACAGAGCCAGTCGTCACTGCGCGCTTGATAAGGGATTGCCACTGCCATTTTTGTATGGCCTGCCATTGATCAACAAGGAACAGTGCTGCAAACAACAAGAATAAAATGAAAGCGTTGACTTTGACGGTAATTGCCAGGCTAATCAAAACGCCAAGAATGGCGTAGTGTTTTAATAAAATAGGCTGTTGATGTTGATGCCAATTAGTAATCACACGCACGAACCAATAGACAGCAGCCAGAATAAAAAATAATTGAATTCCTTCCAGCATGGCTGCTCGGGAATGCATGACCAGCGCATTGTCAAAAATCATCATGGAAGAAAAGGCGGCGGCTAACCAAGGCATTCTGGTAATGCGATTTAAAATGCCAAAGAAAAATAAAACACTAATTGCCATCATCACTGTCGAAGGCCATCGATAACCGGTAAATTTCAGATTGGCAGGCGTATCTTCCCCCAATAAATAATCAGTTACCAACATTTTTGATTTATCGAGGTTTTCATTGCCACCGAAAGCTACTTCACCTATGGCCATTAACATCTTGCCAAGGGGAGGGTGGGGTTCCATATACATCACACCATCAATATGTTTTTGTGCAGAGACTATGTGGTAGTTCTCGTCCCAAAACATACTTTGTGGTGAACCGTAATAGGGAAAATAAACAGCGAAAGAAATCACCAGGACTAACAAAGGGTACAAATAGGGCTTGAGGAGTTTGATTTTATTGTTCATGTCGATCTGAGACTGTTGGTTATTGTTAAAAAAATTCCAGCGCAGTCTATCAGAAGCTTTTTGATTCTGCTCCTACTGCCAAATATTGGCCGTTAAGCAAGTCATCCCCCTCCAATAGTGCCAGGCTGTGCGAAGGATATACTTCCTTGACCCTGAGTTGAAGGTCACGCTTTACCAAACGTGTCTGATAAGTTTCATATTGTGACGGTGATGCCAAAACAATGAATTGGTAAAGATTCATCTGGTCGCCTGGGTGCAATCCATTGTTGGCGCCGCCCTGAATCAGCAGTTCGGTTTGTCCCGGGATGGATTCTATTCTGGCCATGTAGGGTTGGCATTGCAGGTTTTGCGCAAGTTGTTTGCCTGCTTTGGCCAGTAGTTGTTGAATGCGTCTTCCATATTGTGATTGCCACAAGTCAGGTGATGTAAAGCCTATGGGTTTTGGATTTTTCCAGATTCCTGTGGTGTAAAAATGATCCTCAAGTAAAACTTCGCCGGTAAACCCATCGCGTAATTCAAGTCGCAAACCGAAAACCCTGTCGCGTGTATCCGTAAATTTCATCATGGTGAAATCGGCGAAGTGATTGCGCAGTGTTTGTAAAAAATCAGGGTTGTAAACACTGTCAGGGTCACGCATGGACATATCCAGGATTTCTCCGGATAACACAAATTGAGTGCTTTCCCTGGACGCTATTTGCTGTGTTATCTGACGTTTTTGATCGGCATTCAGTGTTGGGTTGGACATTTGCTGAATGAATCGACTTTCTATGCGAATTGATTTCTTTAATTCTTTTGCCAATAGCTTGGGAATTTCAGTTTCTGCCGCAAAAAAATTGCCAGCGTTGCTGCCATTGGGGTTTAGCCTGGGCATGACGGCAATGGTCAAGGTTTTTTGCCATTGATTTTGTGATTCGCAGGAATAGACCTCTTTTTTATTCTGCTCTTCCTCGGGAGTATCTTCGGGCTTATTTTCAGCAGATGGATTTGGTTCGGAATCAGAAACTGTGCCGGCTTCAAGTTCCGGGGAGACTGGTTCATCGGTAATGGCTGTGTCATTGGTGACGGCAGATTCTTTTGGGCTTGGTTTGAATGCAATATCATCAGGAATGATTTGATAGGACAGGCAAGGAGTTGCCAGAAATATCAAAAACAACAAACACGGAAGATTCCTGACGCTAGGCCAGCGTATCCCACCCATGATAGGCTCCCACTGAAATGATGGAACGAAAAGGGTAAAAACTGTGTCAGTAAGTCACCCGTCTATGCCCATGGGATCGGCAAATATGTCGATTTCTTTAATTGATTAACCATAAAAGGTTGTTGGCTATGATTAGCGCCCCAGTGAAATGTCTGATCCTGATAACACTTGTTGTTCTGTGCCTTAGCAGTTGCAGCAGTACCGGACGTAGTTACACTCGTGTAGGCCTTCAAGAAACTCTGGAGGTTGAAATACTGCCCAATACCAGCAAAATGTTTGTTTATCGCTTGCGGATGCCGGATGAGCAAATTCCCAACCATAT
The DNA here is from genome assembly GCA_964537795.1 of uncultured Cellvibrionaceae bacterium. Lineage (GTDB taxonomy): Bacteria > Pseudomonadota > Gammaproteobacteria > Pseudomonadales > Cellvibrionaceae > Cellvibrio. The sequence continues at coordinate 4,559 of CAZICR010000157.1, forward strand.
CCGTATTGCCAAAACAGCTACAGATAATGTGCAGCAAACAGGTGTTGATTTGGGTTCACGCAGCTACACCAGTCTTTTGATGAATGTTGACTATGTGGTAAAAAAATCCGGTTATTGCCGCGAAGGATTTTTGGAAATTGACAAGAGTTTGTCCCGGTATCACATATGGATGAAGGGTGAGTGTAAGGAAGGGGCTACAGCTGAAGATCAGCAGAAGTTTGGCGCTGGGAAGACGCTCACCGCTGATGCATGGAAATAATTTGTAGGGCAGCCCCCTGAGTCTGCCCTTGACTTGCATAGCCCGAGTAAAAAAAGTGCAACCACAGGGGGGTGCCCTTACATGTTTCCCCATCTTGCTGGCATAATCGCCGCCCCAAATTTTCATTCTTCTTGACCCAAATTTTAAACGCGTTCCCTGATTCCGAGGATCACCATGTCAGTTGCAAAACCTAGCATTAAACCTAATAACCCCAATTTTTCTTCAGGCCCTTGCAGTAAACGTCCTGGTTATTCACTCGATCAGTTGGATATTTCCACCCTTGGTCGTTCACACCGCTCCACTATTGGCAAAGCAGCATTGGAGCGTGCCTGTGTTGATACCGCTGAACTTTTGGGTTTGCCTGAAGGTTATCGTTGCGGTGTAGTTCCCGGCTCTGATACCGGTGCAGTTGAGATGGCCATGTGGTCAATGCTGGGCGCACGCGGTGTGGATATTCTGCAGTGGGAATCTTTCGGTAAAGGCTGGTTGAGCGATGCCACCAAAGAATTGAAACTCAGCGTGAATGCGCACGAAGCCGATTACGGTTATTTGCCTGACCTTTCCAAAGTGAATTTTGACAATGACGTGATCTTTACCTGGAACGGTACGACTTCCGGCGTGAAAGTCCCCAACGGTGATTGGATTCCATCTGATCGTAAAGGCTTGACGATTTGCGATGCAACTTCTGCTGTATTTGCAATGGAAATGCCTTGGGACAAATTGGATGTGATTACTTTCAGCTGGCAAAAAGTGCTGGGGGGTGAAGGTGCACACGGTATGTTGATCCTAAGCCCGCGCGCAATCGAGCGTTTGGAAACTTACAAACCGAGCTGGCCAATGCCAAAACTGTTCCGCATGACCAGCGGGGGCAAAGTGACTGAAGGTTTATTCAAAGGCGACACTATCAATACTCCATCTATGTTGGCAGTTGCCGATTACCTGGATGCACTGGACTGGGTACGTTCAATTGGCGGCGTGAAAAAAACCATTGAATTATCCAACGCAAATTTAAATGTACTCAAAGGTTTTGTTGCTGCTAATGACTGGATAGATTTTTTAGCAAAAACACCAGAAACACTTTCTAACACCTCAGTTTGTTTCACTTTGAAAGCAACACCTGATCAAGTGAAAGCCATGATCAAATTGCTGGATAAAGAAGGCGTTGCTTTTGATATTGGCGCTTACCGCGATGCTCCACCCGGATTACGTATCTGGTGTGGTGCAACTGTGGGTGCTGAAGATTTGCAAAACCTGTTGCCTTGGTTGACTTGGGCTTATCAGGAAGCGACTAAGTAATTTTGTTTTGCTCCTCCCTTTGAAAAAGGGAGGCGGGGGAGGGATTTAAGATTTCAAAAAATTTATAAATCTCAAAATCCCCCTAGCCCCCTTTTTCAAAGGGGGAATTAATCAAAAATTTCATATTCAAGGAACATCACATGTTCAAAATCAAAACCTACAACACAATTTCAATAAAAGGCTTGAGCCGTTTTGCGCGCGAAAAATATGAAGTCGCTAGCGATATTGGTAGCCCCGATGCATACATTCTTCGCAGCCATAAATTACAGGGTGAGCCATTACCTGAGTCAGTCAAAGCGGTTGCACGCGCCGGCGCAGGTACCAATAACGTTCCTGTTGAGGAATACACTAAAAAAGGTGTGGTGGTTTTTAATTCACCTGGCGCTAATGCCAACGCGGTAAAAGAATTGGTGTTGGCGGGTATGTTGTTAGGTTCTCGCGGAATTCTTCCTGGTATGGAATATGTGCAAGGTTTAACTCACATGACCGATGCCGACGAAATGTCGAAATTATTGGAAAAAGAAAAATCCAATTTTGCTGGATTTGAATTACAAGGTAAGACATTGGGGATAGTCGGTTTGGGTGCAATCGGTTCTTTGATTGCTGATGCTGCGCTTGCATTAGGTATGAATGTCATTGGTTTTGATCCGGCGTTATCAGTTGAAGCGGCATGGCGTTTACCGAATCAAGTCGGCCGCATGGAAAATTTGCAATCACTCTTAGCAAGATCGGATTACATCACCTTGCATGTACCTGCAATTCCAGCAACCAAACATTTGATCAATGCAGATACTTTAAAAGTCACCAAAAAAGGCGCAACACTGCTGAACTTTGCACGCGAAGCAATTGTTGATGCCCATGCAG
>CAZICR010000158.1:0-6945 GCA_964537795.1 uncultured Cellvibrionaceae bacterium
ATCTATCCATAAAATCCACTTTAATTCCTTTAATGCCCCACTGCTCATAAGTTTTTAACGCCTCTTCCATTTGCCAATCCAATTGTTTCCATTGCAGCCAAATCCATACGCCCACATTTTTTTGTTTGGCGTAATTGAGAATTTGCGGCATATCCATTTCGGGAATGGGTTTAATCACATTCGAACCCGGTGTGTTGGTCCAAGCAGCACCTTCGTGCCAACCGGCATCAATCAAAATATATTCAAGGCCGAGTGTTGCAGCAAAATCAATATAGGCCAGGTAAGTTTCAGTATTCATGCCAGGTTTTTTATTGGGATCATCCAGCACCACTTGATTATCATTCCACCAATCCCAAGCCACTTTTCCGGGCTTTATCCAATCCGTATTTTTTATTTTTGTTGGTTCACCCAAAACTGCAATCAAGGAAGATTCGGTTAAATCACCTGGATTATCACCTAACATAATCACACGCCAGGGTGTATTAAAATCGGCCTCGATCGATGCTTTAACTGCAGCCTTTTCCAAACCGTCAGCGCGATTATCAAAACGTGGAGTCAATAAAATACTCACCCCCAAACCACCATCACCGCGACCGGTAAACCAACTGCCAGGATAATTTTTCACATCGGATTCTGCCAACGCAAAAGTTGTTTGCCCTTCACCGGTTTTACACACCAACGGATTATCGTAAAGATTATGCTCTCTGATAGAAGATGCATTAATTAGATCAAATTCGCCTTCATGACTGTTAGCAAACTTACCCAGATTCAAACCAAAACATAAATAATCTTTAGCAAAAAAAAATCGCGTTAATTCGTTTTGAATAGTGAACGCCGACAAACCTTTTTGTACAGGTAATTGATAACGAAAGGCAACACCCTGATCATAAACACGTACCAATAGATTTAAATTAAGATCAGGCTGATTCTTATTTTTAAATTGCAAATTCAATGATTGGTAATGGTCATCAATTTTTTTACTGCGTCCTGCAATCAAATCGAAAGAGTCTTTAACGATTTTTTGTTTTTTCGACAGCAGTTGCAATTCAGCGTTGCCGAGTTGTTTATTATCAATAATTAATCCCAAAGGTGAATCTGTAATGACCGATTTGCCATCCAAAGTCACTTGATAGTGCAATCCTGCTGCATCATTAGTAATCGACATTTGTACGCGTTTGTTGGGTGAATCAACCAGGTAAGTTTCAGCACCAGCCCATCCTGCAATTAATAAACTGGCCAATGACAAAAGATTTTTATAGAGCATATCGCTTCCTCTTTTTTGGATTATTCGAACTTATGGAAATTGACAGCTTATTATTCATACCCCTGAAGTATTTGCGATAAATATTACAAATAAAAACACTCATACCCAATCAATCGATTCAAAGAAACAGTGACAGAAGTTGGGAATATCGGGAATCTGAGTATCGAGAAAATAATGACTGAACGCGTTACAACATTTCCACAGCGAAGCAATCTATGGATTCACCCTGATGCATATGACCTATGTCTTTTTTCAATGACACTTGTTTTGCAGTAAATTTAAACAATCCACTTCGCTCGGCATAGTGGTGAACCTTGTGGCTGACCAGAACATCGCCGGAATCGGCTGCTGCCTCAAGCCTTGCTGCCATATTAACAGCAACACCTTCAAGATCAGGATTGTCGGTCACTTCGTTATAAACCAGATTCACTTCACCCAAATCGACACCAATACGCAGCTCAAAACCTGCAGCAATCAACACGTTTCGTAACATACAGGCACAGGATAAACCCGCTGTCGCATTTTTAAAGGTGACGCGCAACGAATCACCTTCCATATTGGGATGACCGGCATTCCATTTCTTTAAAATAGGTTTGAGCAAACCGCGAAATAAAGATAATTTTTCTGAAAGCTCATCGTGCTTCCATTTTGAAAAACCTTTTAAATCCATAAAAAGAATGGTGAGATTTCTAACCTTCCCTGTTTCATGATCCGCAGCCAATTCCAGCAAACGCGGCCAAAACTCTTCACGTATAGCACCAATTTTTTCTTTCAATTGCAAATGCAATTCAGTGTTGGAACGCAAAACCAACTGTGCCAATTGAATACGCTCGGCTTCCATTTGTAATTGTTCTTTTAAATCGGTTGGGTTATGTGTGCCCACTTCTTCAACAACAAATTGAACCAAGGCACCACCGGCAATATCAACAATTGAACGAAGACGTAAAATAATTCCCCAATGCACTGCCGTTAAATGTTCAATAAAGATAGGGAGTGTCGCTAATTCATGATCAACCAAGCGATAGGGATAACGTAATTCAATGGTAATCAGTTCCGCAAAAATGCGTTCAAACTCATGAGGTCGATAATGGGTTTTTTCTTTTCCTGATTTATCCCAAAAGGCAAATTTACAAATGACATTGGTCAACACCCAGCCTTGAGTGGATATCTTCCATAATTTGCTGCCCGTGAGATTAGCACCTATAAATTTGGCTTTATTCAGGTTAGCGTCACGCAAATCAACATCCGTTAAATCAGCTTCAGAAAAATCCGTCTGAGACAAATTTTGCCCCGCCAGATTACAGGCGGTTAGATTGGCATTTTTAAAAATAGCGCCGACCAATTGAGCGCCATCGAAGGTAACGCCTATCAGGTTGGAACCAGAAAATATGGAATAGGATAGATCAGCCTTGTTGAAATTTACGCCTTGCAAATTTGAACCACTAAAATCAACTCTTGCCAGTTGTTGACCTTCAAGATTACTGCCTGCAAGAGACACCCCACGCAAAATCAAACCGCTGATATCACGACCCCGAAAATCAATATTTTCCAGTTTGGTCCTGCGGGTAACAGCAGTAAGAAGATTAGCATTACACAGAATTGATCCACTTAAATCCGAATCACTGAGCTGGGTCGCAATCAGTTTTGCATTAGTGAAATCATTGTTAACCAGAGAGGAATATTCAAAATTTGACGAAATAAAATCGGCACCCTTAAAACTACATCCACTGATTTTTGCATTGCGAAAGGACATTTTTGAGAAATCATATTCATCCAATTGCATATTTTTCAGCTCTATTCCGTCAAGGCTCAATTGCCCGGCAGGAAATAACTTTCGAAAGCTGTTCCATGACTTGGCGCCTTTTTTGATTTCACGCAATAAAGTTTCAGTATCCATGGAAATTTCTTACATAACAGTTAATGAATGCCTGCAGTATACGTGATGATGGGCAAAAATAAAAAATCCCTATCTCAAACCCAACACATCCTGCATATCAAACAAACCGGATTTTTGTTGTTGCAACCAAACCGCCGCTCGCACTGCACCATTGGCAAATGCCAACCGGCTGGATGCCTTGTGCGTAATTTCTACACGTTCACCATCCGCCATAAACATCACTGTGTGATCGCCAACTACATCGCCACCACGAACTGTAGCAAAACCAATAGTGTCTCGGGAACGTGCGCCGATTTGACCTTCGCGCCCATAAACAGCAACTTGTTTTAAATCGCGATCCAATGCATTGGCGAGGACTTCCCCCATGCGCACAGCAGTGCCTGATGGCGAATCGACTTTGTGACGATGATGCGCCTCATAAACTTCCACATCATATTCATCACCCAAGACACGCGCGGCAATATCCAATAATTTAAAACACAAATTCACACCGGTAGAAAAATTGGCAGACAGTAATAAGGGAATTTGTGTTTGATAGGAAAGTAATTCTTTTTTCTCGGCATCACTAAAACCGGTAGTACCTACGACTATAGGCTTTTTATGCGCCGCACAAATTTTTACATGTTGCAAAGTTGCTGCGGGAGAACTGAAATCAATTAAGACATCCATTTGTGAAATCACTTTTGCCAGATCATCTGTCATAGCAATTTGATTTTTTCCAATACCGCCAAATTCGCCAATATCAACCCCCACTAAACTGCTACCGGGACGAACTGTTGCGGCCGATAATGTTGATTCGGAATTGGCATGAGTCGCGGTGATTAATGCCTTACCCATGCGACCGGCAGCACCGGCGATTGCGATTTTTGTGGTCATGTTTTTAACCTGTTTTGAAATTTATTTTTCCCTCACCCTAGCCCTCTCCCAGAGGGAGAGGGAACAGACTCCCTGATTAATATACTGCGAAGCGAATTTATCCCCTCCCCCTTTGGGAGAGGGTTAGGGTGAGGGCCTAAAAATCTTCATCCAAAAATAAATGCCCCAATTTTCCTTTTTTGGTTTCCAGATATTTTGCGTTGTGCGGATTGCGTCCAGTTTGATGTGGAATACGTTCGGCAATTTTAATTCCCATATCTTCCAGTGCTTTTACTTTACGTGGATTATTGGTTAATAATTTTAAAGATTTTATCTTCAAATGTTGCAACATGGGTTTCAGGATTGAATAGTCTCGCAGGTCCGCGCCAAATCCCAATTGCTCGTTAGCTTCAACTGTATCAGCACCACAATCCTGCAAAGAGTAAGCACGGATTTTATTGACCAAACCTATACCGCGACCTTCCTGTCGCAAATAAAAAATAACGCCTTTACCTGCAATGCCTACTTTGTGCATGGCTGCCTGCAATTGCGGCCCGCAATCGCAACGCATACTGAAGAGCGCATCACCGGTTAAACATTCGGAATGCACACGCGCCAATAAAGGTTCGTCACCGCTGATATCACCCAACGTGAGCACCACATGTTCTTTATCAGTTTCATCATCAGCAAAACCATGCATGACAAACATGCCAAAAGGTGTGGGTAATTTACAGGACTCGATAAATTTAATTGTCACGCTTGCCTCGATGTGAACTGTAAAAAAAGACCCTCCCAGCCTCCCCTTATCAGGGGAGTCAGTCCCTCCCCCTGGCAAGGGGGAGGTTAGGTGGGGGTCACGCTTTTCAAATACTAAAATAAACAATCAATTGCAAAACCAAAAACGCGTAAATCCCTGCGAGCAAATCATCGACCATTATGCCGAATCCACCCTTCACTTTTTTGTCGAGCCATCCGATCGGCCAAGGTTTTACAATATCAAAAAAACGAAAGGCGACAAAACCGATTAGCATCCAAATCCAACCTTTGGGAGCGAGAAACATAGTGACCCAATAGCCAACAAATTCATCCCAAACAATTCCGCCATGATCATGCACGCCGAGTGCTTTTGATGAACGATCACACCAGTAAACACCCAATGCAAAAGTGACAACCAACCAACTTAAATAAAAACTCCAATGCAAGTCCTGTATCAACCAAAAAATGGGAACCGCTGCCAGAGTGCCGAAAGTACCCGGAGCTTTAGGTGCTAAACCACTGCCAAAACCAAATGCAAATAAATGATCCGGATTAGCAATTAATTGTTTAAAACTTGGCGTCATACAATCAATTTCATGAAAAATGTTGATATCCAATTTGCGTCAGAGGAAATTCTTCACCCTCTAACTCACATTGCACCCCAGAGCCTAAATGCATTTTGCCAATGACAGTTGCCGATAATTTTTTCTCGGCAATCAACATGGCAATTTGTGGCATGTTTTCGGGTGACACAGTAAAACATAATTCGTAATCATCGCCACCCGTTAAAGCGTAACGATAGGCTAGTTGTTGATCCTGCAAGTGCTTTAATGCAGGCGACAAAGGAATATCTTCAACAAAAATAGTCGCCCCCAGATCGCTACGTTCGCAGATATGTTGTAAATCAGCGACCAATCCATCGGAAATATCCAAAGCCGCATTGGCTAACTCGCAAATTAATTGTGCTTCCATCAATCGCGGCTTTGGCCGATAAAACCTTTCTTGCAAATAAATTTGATCAGATTCCGATACCAGGATTTTTTTTTGCAATACATCCAAAGCTGCTGCGCCATCGCCCAAAGTATTAGTGACTAAAATGAAATCTTCTACATTGGCAGCATCACGACGCATAGCCGATTTATTTTCAATCGACCCCATAACTTGAATAGTGACACTTAATGGCCCGGATGTGGTATCACCACCCACTAACTGAATATTAAATTCCCTCGCGCAGGCAAATAATCCCCGACTGAATTCTCTCAACCAGATTTCATCCGCCTGCGGCAAAGTTAAGGCCAAAGTAAACCATAAAGGTTCCGCACCCATTGCCGCCAAATCACTTAAATTGGTACGCAGTGCGCGCTCAGCAATTAAATTCGCGGGAGCATCTTTTGGGAAGTGCACATCAGCAACTAATGTATCCACTGAAACGGCGAGCTGTTTACCGACAGGCATTTGCAACAAAGCACAATCGTCACCAATCCCCAAGATAACTGATTCCGAAAGCGAAGATTCCTGTTCGCTTTCAAAAAAATATTTGATCAGTTGAAATTCATTCATTTATTTTTTGTTAGCTTTCACTTCAACCGCGCGCGTAACCGCTGCAGCTTTATCCAATACGCCATTGATAAATTTGTGACTGTCTTCAGCACCGAATTTTTTCGCCAGTGACACAGCTTCGTTGATCACCACTTTATAAGGAACATCCAATCGGTACAAAAATTCGTAAGTCGCCAGACGTAACAATGCGCGCGTAATGGGATCCAATTCTTTCAAATTGCGCTCAACCAAAAAAGGTTCGAATGCACTTTCAATATCGCTCAAATGTGCAGGCACACCATGCAAAAGATCATGAAAATAATCCAAATCAACATTGGTCATATCATTATCAACACGAAACTCCGCTTCAATGGCATTTAAACTGGCACCCGCCATTTGCCATTGATACAAACCTTGCATCGCATAATGACGCGCCATGCGCCGTGTTGCCGCCAATACCGCTGTGGAAGATGATGCGGATGAATTACTCATGGGAAATACTCGAAAAAAGACCCCCTCCCGACCTCCCCCGTGCCAGGGGGAGTAGCAAGGTCCCGCCCCCTGGCAAGGGGGAGGTTAGGAGGGGGTCATGCTTGTAAAGAAATATGAAAATAAAAACTAAATTTTCGCTAAC
>CAZICR010000159.1:0-5008 GCA_964537795.1 uncultured Cellvibrionaceae bacterium
GGGTTACAAAGTATTATTGGTTGATACGCATTACTCGCCGCTTGAAGAAGAAAAAATGATTCGCACTTTGCTGAGTCAGGCGCCTGAGGGGATGATTATTACGGGCGGCGACCAAACCAAAGCTTGTCAAAATATTTTGCAAAAGTCGCGAATCCCCATAGTGCAAATTATGGAAATTTTGAATCAGCCTTTGGATATGAATATAGGTTTTTCGCATTACCAGGCTGGCTATGATGTAGTGACCCATTTGCTTCAAGAGGGTTATGGCCGCATAGGTTTTATCGGCGCACGAATGGATCCGCGTGTTCAGCAGCGTTTGCAGGGATATAAAACGGCATTGGATGACGCGGGTAAATTCTGGAAAAATTTTGTAGTAACAACTCCCGAACCATCATCAATTGCAGTTGGCGGTGAATTGTTTAGAAGTTTGATGGCGACCACCAATGGTGTGATTGATGCGGTATTTTGTGCGAATGACGATTTGGCATTAGGTGCATTGTTTGAAAGTCAGCGTATGAATATCAAAATTCCCACGGATATGGCGATTTGCGGTTTCAACGATACCGAAGCAGCTGAATATGTTAATCCATCATTGACCAGTGTATACGTCGGTCGTTATGAGATGGGTGTAAAAGCTGCCGAGATGTTGGTCGAAACCCTGAGTGGAAAACAATTACAAAATAAAGTTATCGATATGGGTTACGAAATTAAAAAACGTTTGTCGACCAGTCGTTAAACAATCTATTTATAACAATTAAAAAGTGAAATATAAGTCGGAGATTTTTTGATAATGCGTGAGCAAGATAATCGTTTGGCCAAACTCAGTTGGCGCGAACGTATAGGTTATGGATTAGGTGATGCCGGATTTAATTTTTATTGGGCCATTATTGGATCATATCTGATTTTTTTCTACACTGATGTCTTTGGTATTTCGGCTGCGGCTGCGGCTACTATGGTGTTGGTAACAAAAATTATTGATGCGATTACTGATCCTATTATGGGCGGTATTGCGGATCGCACTAATACCCGTTGGGGTAAGTTCCGTCCTTATTTACTTTGGGGGGCGCTGCCAATGATGGGGGCAGGTATTCTCACCATGAGTACACCGGATCTGGATGAAACCGGTAAATTGATCTGGGCTTATGCCACTTACAGTTTATTGATGCTCTGTTACACAGTGCTCAATATGCCTTACAACTCATTAAGTGCAGTACTAACAGCCAATAATCAGGAACGAAATAGTCTTAACAGTACGCGCTTCTTTTTTGCTTATTTCAGCAGTATTTTGGTTGGCGCAGCAACACCAGAATTGGCAGAATATTTTGGCGATGGTGACAGGTACAGCGCCAAAGGTTGGCAAATGACTATGGTGATTTACGCTGTGGTGGCTTCCTGTTTATTTACAGTGACTTTTTTTACTACCAAAGAACGTATTCAACCTCCTGCGACTCAAGAAAAAACCAATCCTCTGCAAGATTTAAAAGATTTATTTCTTTGTCGTCCCTGGTTAGTGCTGTTTGTATTGGCATTGGTGTTTATGGTGACTATGACATTGCGCAGTAGTTCGGCACCTTATTATTTTCGTTATTTTGTGGAGCGCCCGGATTTATTGGGAACCTATCTCGGATTGCAAATGGCGGGTTTAATGGTCGGCGCTATGTTTGCTTCAACCGTAACAAAATACATTGATAAACGAAAATTAATGCTGTGGTTATTATGTGTGGTAGGAATACTGTCTATTTCTTTTACCTTCATCGCTAAACCAAAACATTTGGGCGTCGTAGAACTTGCGACTGCTGATATTCAATTGGAAGCTACTAATTTATTAAGTGGTCCACATACAGAAGGCGATACTTATCAATGGTTGCGTCACGATAAGATTTTCTGGATTTTTAAAGAATCGGTTCCGCTGGAAGAAACAGGTAAGACATTGACTATCACTGAAGCTAAAGGCCAAGTTATCAGCGTCATTCGTACCCGTTCTGACGGTTCAGTTCAAGACAGCTCTGAGCTGCCCCAAGAAATTATTTGGATGTTTGCATTGAATATTTTGATCAGCATTGCACTGGGATTTAAAGCTCCGATTACTTGGTCTATGTATGCAGACGTGTCTGACTACAACGAATGGAAAAATGGACGCCGCGCTACCGGCATGACTTTCGCGGCGACCACCTTTTCACAAAAATTGGGCAGTGCCGGTGGATCATTTTTAATGTTGTCCGTTTTGGCCGTTATGGGGTATCAAGCAGGACAAATGCAACAAGGTGCTTCACTCGATAGCATCGTCTATATGCAAACTTTGGTCCCGGGATTATTTGCATTACTCACCGCACTTTCATTGGTTTTTTATAATTTGACAGATAAAAAATTGGAAGAAATTCAACAGGAGTTGCAAGCTCGAAATAATTAATTTTGATTAAAAAGACCCTCCTGGCCCTCCCTTGGCAAGGGGAGGGCCAGGAGGGTCATAGGCTTTTAAAAAATCTTAAGAGACAAAAATGACCAACCAGTTATTAAACCCCAACAACGACCGTTACGAATTACATTCTCCTACTGCAATGCCACGTGCCGCTGGATTTTTATGGAATCAACGTATGATGATTCAATCCACTTGTCGTGGCTATGCCGTTGCGCAATTTATGCAGCCGGAGCCAGCCAAATATGCTTATGCGCCGAATCTGGAAGCCAAAACCTTTATGCAACCGGAGCAGCCTTATTACGCGCATCATCCGGGTCGTTTTTTTTATCTGAAAGACGAAGAAACCGGTGAGATTTTTTCTGCACCTTATGAACCTGTTCGTGCTGAATATGAAAATTATAATTTTTCCGTTGGCAAAAGTGATTTGCGTTGGACGCTTAAATCTTTCGGTATTCAAATCGAACTGTGTTTATCTTTGCCTGTGTCGGATGTAGTGGAATTGTGGGATGTCAAAATTACCAACCTTTCCAATCGCCCACGAAAAATCAGTTTCTATCCCTATTTTCCTGTGGGGTATATGTCATGGATGAATCAATCGGCGGAATATAGGGCGGATTTAGGTGGGATCATTGCTAACTGCGTGACGCCTTATCAAAAAGTGGCTGACTATTTTAAAAATAAAAATTTTAAAGATAAAACCTTTTTTCTGCACAGCGAAAAACCGGTTGCCTGGGAAGCCAAACAAGAAAAATTTGAAGGTGAGGGCGGTTTACATAACCCGGATGGTCTGCAGCAAGAGCTATTATCCTGTGGGGATGCGCGCTATGAAACGCCCGCTGCAATATTGCAATATAGATTAAATTTGTCTGCGAATGGAAATCACTCTTATCAATTTATTTTTGGTCCCGCATTTGATGATGCTGAAATTATACAATTAAAAAATACCTATTTAAGTGAATCAGGATTCGCCAAAGCCAAAACAGAATATACCGCTTATGTGGAATCAGGTCGTGGCTGTTTGCAAATTGAAACGCCGGATGCTGAACTCAATAATTTTGTGAATCATTGGTTGCCTCGTCAGGTGTTTTATCACGGCGATGTGAATCGTTTAACGACTGATCCACAAACACGAAATTATTTGCAAGACAATATGGGCATGACTTACATCAAGCCGCAAGTAACACGTGCAGCTTTTTTGCACGCACTAAGTCAGCAAGAAGCGTCGGGTGCCATGCCGGATGGGATTTTATTGGTAGAAGGAGCAGAGCTGAAATACATCAACCAAATTCCGCATACGGATCATTGTGTGTGGTTGCCTGTGTGTTTAAAAGCGTATCTGGATGAAACCAATGACTATGTAATTCTGCAAGAAATGGTTGCGGGGCATGATGGAAAAACCTTGTCAGTGTTTGAACGAATTTCGAATGCTATGCGTTGGTTGTTAGCTTCACGTGATTATCGCGGTTTAAGTTTTATCGCGCAGGGTGATTGGTGTGATCCGATGAATATGGTGGGTTACAAGGGTAAAGGTGTTTCCGGATGGTTATCGGTTGCTACCGCCTATGCACTCAATTTGTGGGCGGATGTTTGCCGTCATCAACAGCAAACAAAATTGATGGAAGAATTTATTCAAGGTGCTGCTGATGTTAATCAATCGGTTAATCAATATTTGTGGGATGGAAATTGGTTTGCGCGTGGTATTACCGATGATGATCTGGTGTTTGGTGTCAGCAAAGATCCAGAAGGTCGCATCTATTTAAATCCACAAAGCTGGGCGATTTTGGGTGGTGCGGCGAGTGAGGAACAGCGTAAAAAAATTCTGGTAGCGGTTGAGCAGCAGTTGGAGACACCTTACGGCGTTACTATGTTTGCACCGGCTTATACCGCTATGCGTGATGATGTGGGTCGAGTCACACAAAAGCATCCTGGTTCTGCAGAAAACGGTTCTGTTTATAATCACGCGGCGGCTTTTTATATTTATAGTCTCTACACAGTGGCAGAAAAAGATCGCGCTTATAAACTGTTGCGACAAATGATTCCAGGCCCAAGCGAACAGGATTATTTACAGCGCGGGCAGCTTCCGGTTTTTATTCCCAATTATTATCGTGGTGCTTATCACCAGTATCCGCGTACAGCAGGACGTTCCAGTCAGTTATTTAATACAGGAACCGTATCCTGGGTTTATCGTTGTTTGGTTGAAGGATTATTGGGTTTGCAAGGTTGTGTTGAGGGTTTAAAAATAAGTCCGCAATTACCTGCGGAATGGCAATTTGCCAAGGCCAAGCGTCAATTTCGTGGTGCTGAATTTGAGGTCAGTATCAGGCGATCACCTGTTTCAACGCTCGAAATCTATTGCGACTCTCAACGAATTGATGATGGTTTCATTCGAAATATCGAAGCAGGGAAAAAATACCAATTGGATATTATAGTTCCATAGCCTAATCAATCCTCACAACAATAAAAAAGGACGCATACGCGTCCTTTTTTATTAATAATCGATGAAGATTATTTTTTCTTCGTTGTCGCTTTTGGTTTTGCAGCAGGTTTAGCGGCTACTTTTTTAGCTGCGGGTTTTGCAGCGGCTTTAGT
>CAZICR010000159.1:5108-6906 GCA_964537795.1 uncultured Cellvibrionaceae bacterium
GGCTTTAGTAGCTGTTTTTGCAGCAGGTTTGTCGGCTACTTTTTTAGCTGCGGGTTTTGCAGCGGCTTTAGTTGCAGCAGGTTTGGTGGTTGCTTTTGCTGCGGGTTTTGCAGTGGCTTTAGTAGCTGTTTTTGCAGCAGGTTTGTCGGCTACTTTTTTAGCTGCGGGTTTTGCAGCGGCTTTAGTTGCCGTTTTTGCAGCAGGTTTAGCGGCTGCTTTTGCTGCGGGTTTAGCGGCAGCTTTAGTTTCCGTTTTTACAGCTGCTTTTGCTGCGGGTTTTGCAGCGGCTTTTGTTGTAGCTTTGGCAGCGGGCTTTGTCTCAGTTTTAGCAGTTTTTTCTTTAACTGCTTTTGGTGCGGCTTTTTTAGCAGGCTTTTTTTCTGGTGCTTTGGCTGAATCGCTGGTTGGGACTGCCTCAACTACAGGAGCGGGTATCGGTGCCGCTACTGCAGGTGCAGGTACTGGAGATGTTTCTTCAACTTGGGGGTTAACTGTAGTATTCACGATAGTTTTTGCCTCTGAAGTTATCTGTGGTGTGGTTTGGGAAATTGTTTGATGCGAATTGGAAGGTTTAACGCTCATGCTTGCAATCGGCTGATCTTCGCCAGATGAGATAGTCTTCTTTGAAGATTTTGTTTTGGATCGCGACTTGTTTGGCGATGATCCATTTTTGGATTTCACTATGGATAAATATTTCATCCAAGCCTGCTCAATTGGACTTTTGGGTGAGCTTTGATTATTGATCACTTTTAGCAAGTGTAAATCATCAGCTGTCGGATTTGAGACTTCGTCCATACTTAATGCATTGATAAAAACACCATGCTTTTTAATCAGGCGAGCTTGTACATCTGATAAACCACCTTTTTCAAAACCGTCCGGAAAATTAACAGCATCCATAAATGTCTGTTTTAGGTAGTGTTCACGCGGCAACATAGGGATTGTCTCCATCATGAATGTGCGCACATGAGCTTACCAATCTTGGCAATTTGCTTCCTTGATGCGCAGTTATTGTTGTTGATAGCTAATCAATTATAGATCAGCCTTAGCAAATCGATGCCGAAGATAATCTCTTTTTAGATGAGTGTATAGAGGGAATTGCATTAAAAGAAATAAAAAACTCGCAGTGTGCTGTCTTAGCTCGCTCAAAACCCCAATTTTTACTGATGACAACCAATCACTTACTGTTGAAGAATTGTCACTTAACAGATAATTTCCCAAAAATATAATGTCATTCTGCATCGTATTCGCTAAACGAATTATTTGTCCAAGGTAGAATTATTTGTCGAACAGAAAGACTGGTTTTCTATTGTTATTAATTAAATATCCAGTCTTCGGAAGTAGTGTTGATCAAGGGTCAGCATTTTTGACAATCTAGTGGCTAATTACTTAATCCATGCGTAGCCCAATTCACCCAATCGTTAATATTTGCTGTTGCATGTGAGCGTGCATTTAAACCGCCAGTAGCAGCTTCTTTTTTCAGGAAGCGGAGAATGTTGGCATACATTGGTGCTTGTGGTTCGGGCGAATGGAGCAGTGAGAGCCATTGGCTAGGTTGGATCCCCAACCAAGTTCACTGTTTGGGCTTTGCGCGCCTTCACCTGGAACGCCGCGCCAAATTGGAACACTACAACTGCAGGGAATTTATTATCTGTACCTAAAAATAAAAAAGCCGACAAAAGCCGGCTTTTTTGTTTAATCAAAAAAACTGATCAGGCAGCCATGGCTTTTAATTTTGCATTCAAGCGGCTCTTATGACGAGCAGCTTTGTTCTTGTGAATTAAACCTTTGTCCGCAATGC
>CAZICR010000160.1:0-6899 GCA_964537795.1 uncultured Cellvibrionaceae bacterium
GAAGGTGTGCAGTGGAACTCACAGGACAAATCTTTTTGGTGGACGGATATACTTTCGAAAAAAATGTATCGGTACCAGCTTGCCAGTGAACATTTGCAAAAATGGGATTTGCCTGAACGTTTGGGATGTTTTGCGTTTGCTGACAACAAAACCGAAATTCTTGCTGCTTTTGAATCAGGGGTTGCCTGGTATCAAATAGAAACGGGTGAATGTGAATGGATTTCAAAACCTGAAGCGCATTGGCAAGGTAATCGTTTAAATGATGGACGTTGTGATCGTCAGGGGCGTTTTTGGTCAGGTAGTATCACCGAGCAACAACATCATCCATCACAATCAGCGGGATTATTTTGTTTGGACTCAACCTTGAAAACTTCACAACATTTAAGTGGATTACGAATTTCCAATGCACTTTGCTGGAACCGTGATTCCAGCAAGATGTATCACGCCGATTCACCCTCACATATTTTGCGCGTTTATGATTTTGATGCGGAAACCGGGCGTTTAGGGAATTCGAAAATCTTTGCGCAAACTGAAATCGGTGTTGAACCCGATGGTGCCTGTGTTGATGCCGATGACTATGTCTGGAATGCTCAATGGGGTGGTTCACGACTGGTTCGTTATTCACCCGATGGCGAGCAAGATTTTGTATTGACTATGCCGGTATCCCAAGCAACTTGCATGGCATTTGGTGGCGACGACTATTCCATTCTTGCTGTGACTTCAGCTCGAATCGGGCTAGATAGTGAATCTCTGGCATCAGAACCCGAAGCAGGCAATCTTTTTATTTTCAAGACAGAATTTACCGGGCTGCCCGAACCCCGATTTGTTTTAAATGGAGCAAATTCTATGGCTTGATCTATAGTTAAGGTAAGGTAATTCTGTTAGGAGGATATTGCCATGACCAAACCTGTCGCCCCCAAAAATGCAGGCTATGAATTGTTGCGCTCTGAGCGCGTGAAGGAATTTAATCAATTGAAAGTCAAAGGTGGAGTTAAGCCGGACGACTTACGAGCAGGTGATTTCAGAGGATTGGATTTGCGTGAGCTGGATGCTCGTGGCATGGATTTACGTGATGCCTATTTTCGTGGAGCGGATTTACGGGGCATTGATTTCAGAAATGCGCAATTGGAAGGTGCCAGTTTTTGCCAGGCACATATATCGGGATGTTTTTTTCCTAAAGAAATTGCCGCTGACGAGTTGCGTCTTTCTTTTGATTTGGGAATTCGTATTCGCTATCGTTAAAATCAGTAAAAATGAATAACAAAAATTAACTATATATCAATCATATCGACATCTTTTTTAATTTAAGGTATCGATCCTTTGAATGCGAATAAAATAAGATAGGCATTGGCTATTCCCGACCTTTTGGCTGCATCTCAAAAAATCCTGTGCTTGTTTTTTAATTACCGAAAATCTTAGCCAAGCTATTTTTTGGATAGACTAAAGTTGGTTCTGCCGACGAAAATATTTTGCGCAATCGTGACGGTAAGCAAGACTACAAGATCAGATTCCAATAAAACTTTTACCATGAATTAACCCAGGTATTTCTACTATGAGTAAACGGTCATTCTCCAGGTCAGATAAACAATCAATATTGGTTAGATCATTTTTAGTGACGGCATTGCTATCTTGCATGCAATGGGCATTTGCGGATGATGCAGTGAATCTCGCATCTAAACCTTGGATGAATAAAAACTTGAGTGCTTCGGAACGAACCGATCTGGTTTTGAAAGAAATGACATTTGATGAAAAACTCGGTTTGATGATGGGTTATTTCGGTACTGATGCTGTTTGGAAAAATGCCAAACGCCCGGTTGAATCCTACACACAGTCGGCAGGTTTTGTTTATGGTGTCCCACGTTTGGGAATTCCCCATTTATGGCAAACTGATGCGGGTATTGGTGTGGCTTCACAGGCGGGTCCTGATGTGCGTGAACGTACTGCATTACCTTCGGGTATGGCAACGGCTGCAACATGGAATCCTGAAATCGGTTTTGCCGGTGGCGCCATGATAGGTTCTGAAGCACGCATTTCCGGTTTTAACGTGCAGTTGACGGGCGGTGTGAATCTGGTGCGTGAACCGCGTAATGGCCGCAATTTTGAATACGGTGGTGAAGATCCATTATTAGCCGGTGTGATGGTGGGTGAGCAAATTCGCGGTGTTCAATCCAATAATATTGTGTCTACATTAAAACACTTTGCTTACAACGATCAGGAAACCAATCGTTTTACTGCCAGTGTAGAAATTGATGAAGCTGCAGGTCGAATGTCAGATTTGTTGGCTTTACAAATTGCTTATGAAATTGGTAACCCGGGTTCAGTCATGTGTTCATACAACCGTGTTTACGGCGTGTACGGTTGTGAAAGTGATTATTTATTGAACCAAGTGTTGAAAAAAGATTGGGGCTTTAAAGGTTGGGTGATGTCTGATTGGGGCGCGACACACAGCACAATACCGGCAGCAAATAATGGATTGGATCAGCAATCCGGCTTTCCATTTGATCAGTCCGCCTATTTTAAAGAACCTTTAAAAGAAGCGGTGATGAATGGTTGGGTATCGCAAGAACGTTTTGACGATATGGCTCGTCGAATTCTTTATCCATTATTTGAGCATGGTGTGATTGATAATCCGGTTCCCAAACCAAGCAACAATATCGATTTCAAAAAGAATGGGTTGATTTCACAAGCCGATGCTGAAGAGGCAATTGTCTTGTTAAAAAATGAAAAATTATTACCGCTCGCAAAAGACTTGAAAAAAATTGCGGTGATTGGTTCACATGCTAACGTCGGGGTTTTATCAGGTGGCGGATCTTCACAGGTTTATCCAATAGGTGGTATGGCAGTGAAAGGCTTGGGGCCAACAGGATTTCCAGGGCCAATGGTTTATTATCCATCATCACCCATGAAAGCGATTCAAGCTCGTTACCCTGATGCAAAAGTAATTTTTGATGCGGGTGTTAATCCAGAATCGGCCGCAAAACTTGCTGCAGAAAGTGATTTGGTTTTAATGTTCGCTAATCAATGGACAGGGGAGTCTATTGATGTTCCCAATCTATCTTTGCCTGATAATCAGGACGCAATAATTGATGCTGTGGCCAATGCCAACAAAAAAACAGTTGTAGTCTTGGAAACTGGCGGTGCTGTGACCATGCCTTGGTTAAATAAAGTCGGTGCCGTTATTGCTGCATGGTATCCGGGAACCAATGGTGGTGAAGCGATTGCAAGGGTATTAACGGGCGAAGTAAATCCATCGGGTCATTTGCCTATTACTTTCCCTGCGTCCGAATCACAATTGCCACATGAAAAAGTGACAGGATATCCTGAAGTAAAAGATGCACGCATTGATATCATTTATCACGAAGGTGCGGCAGTAGGTTACAAATGGTTTGAATTAAAAAACCACAAACCTCTTTTTCCCTTTGGTTTCGGTTTGTCTTACTCTGAATTTTCATTGGCTGATTTAAAAGCAGAAGTGAAGAATGGTCAGTTAACTGCAAACTTTAGTGTAAAAAATACCGGTGCTTTGGCAGGAAAAGAAGTTGCACAAGTTTATGTCGCTCCGCTTAAAGCAAAATGGGAAGCGCCAAAACGGTTGGGTGCATTCAAAAAAGTGGATTTGAAACCGGGTGAATCGACACAAGTTTCGGTTACAGTTGATCCGCGTTTGCTGAGTATGTACGACAGCAAATCCAAAACCTGGACTATTGCAAAAGGTGAGTACCAAGTGATGCTGGCAACTTCCAGTGCGGATATTATTTCTACTGTAAAAGTAAAATTGCCGAAAAAAGTGTTGGATGTGAATGGCAAATAATCGTCTTCAAGTTCTCCCGAAATGAATCTGTATTTTATTTCGGGAGAAATCAACTGATGCGATTTACAGTTTAGCTTAAAGAAAAGGAGAAACAGATTATGCAAATTATCTCAACCATTGCTGTTGCGCTGATAGCCTTGTTGCATGTTTACATCATGATTCTGGAAATGTTTCTTTGGAACACTCCCAAAGGAAGGAAAGTTTTTGGGCTTAGCCCGGAATTTGCGGAAGCTTCCCGAGTGCTTGCTGCCAATCAAGGGCTTTACAACGGCTTCTTGGCGGCAGGGCTTATATGGGGGTTGATATTGGGGCCTGCCGGATATTCCATAAAAATGTTCTTTTTGGCTTGTATTGTGGTTGCCGGTATTTTCGGTGCCTTAACTTCGAGTAAAAAAATCCTGTATGTTCAGGCTGTTCCTGGGTTAATAGCTCTGATACTGCTGGTTTTGTCAGGCGCTTGATACTTTACATTCTCTCCGGCTTTTCCTTCCCTACAAAAAGCTTTATTTAACCGGATGCTAATTTTTTAGCATCCGGTGCTTGCTTTATTATTTTGGCATGCTAATTTAGTAGCATGGTGCTAAAAAAGCAGCACCTCAATACAAAGTCCCTATGAATAGCTGCTCTTAAGGCGTTTTATGAAAAACAACAAATCAGTCGATCTGCAATTGAGTAAACGTGAGCGTCAAATTATGGATGCCTTGTTTGAAGCGGGCGAGCTTTCTGCGCAGGACATCAAGTCTGCGATTCCTGACGCTCCCAGCTACTCCGCGGTACGTGCATTGCTCGCCAAGTTGGTGGAAAAGGGCATTGTTCAATTTCGGGATGAATCGGGGCGATATATTTATTTCCCGGTGATCAAACAAGAGGTTGCCCGAACCTCTGCATTGGAAAAAATAGTGAAAACATTTTTTGGTGGATCTGCGACTGCAGCAGTAAATGCTTTGTTGGGCATGCAAGATAAAAAGTTAACAGCAGCAGAAATCGCTGAATTACAAGCGGCTATTGAAAAAGCAAAACAACACTGAGGATATGCCTATGCAAGGCCCTGACTTGGTCACTATTTTCATCAATGGGTTAATCAAACCCATGATGTTAATAATGCTGGTGATGATACTTTATCTTTTCTTGCGTAATCGCTCCGCGGCATTGAAACATTTTTGTTTAATGACGGGCATGGTATCTCTATTGATCCTGCCTGTGAGTGCTTATTTGATTCCGGAAATGACATGGGATTTTCCTTTTAGCACCTATTTTTTTGACCACTTGCCCTTTTCATGGCGTGAATATTTAATCAAAACTTCTTATACGACCATACCCTCATTTTGGTGGCAAATTTTGTTGGTTGTATATCTTTTTGTTTCTACCTCAATACTGTTTTATTTGTTGATCGGATTTCTACAAGTGTGGAATATCTATCGCCGATCATCAGTAATTCAGGATACTGAAACACTGGCATTGGTTAGTGAAATTAAAAATCTATTTGAAATTAATCGAACACTCAGAATTTCCAGTAGTCAGGAAGTGAATTCACCCTGTGTATGGGGAATTTGGAGCCCCAAAATACTATTGCCACAGAATTATATTGATTGGAGCGGTGATCAGAAAATCAGTGTATTGATGCATGAATTGGGGCATATTCACCGTTACGATGCATTAAGTCTTTTGGTTGTCAGGATAACTTGCGCTATCTTTTGGTTTTTGATTCCGCTCTGGTGGATAGCGCGCAAGATTTCCGCTTCATCTGAAATAGCCTGTGATGATTTAATTTATCGCCTTGGTGAAAAACAAGTGCAGTATGCAGAACATCTATTGCAATTGGCTGATCATTCAAAAGATGCTCCCTCAATGACGGTTCCTATGTCAGGCCATTCAGAAATTTACCAGCGTATCATGGCGGTTTTGGATACCAAAAGACCTCGTCAGGCAGTTAAATCTGAATCCATTCAATATCCGGTTCTTATAGGAATATTGTTTATCGTGATATTGGCTTCAGTTGATAGAATAAATTTTTATCCTGAAAAACAACTTGATTCGCATGACAGACTATTTAATTTTTCTTGGGCTAAAGTTGTGGAGTCAGGGAGACAAGATGAAAATTGGGTGTCCGCAGAACAAACTTTATTGATTGCAGACCAGTTGCAATCACAACCAAAGCCTGTGTTGGTTACCAGGGTTTTTCCACAGAAAGAAAAAATTAATTCTGATATGATCGAAGAATATAAAAGTCATTTTAATATTGATAAGACGGATATCGATTTAACGGTTGCAATCCATACTGAAAATCCGGCTTCCAGCAAAAATCCTGCATCGGCCTATAAAATAATTAGTGCTGTATCTCCTGTCTATCCTGAAGCTGCTTTAAAAAAAGGCATTACGGGTAATGTTAAAATCGAATTTGATATTGATGAATACGGCTACGCAAAAAATTTACGAATTCTGGAGTCAAATCCTGCAGGTATATTCGATGACGCGATCATTCACTCCCTAAAACAATCAAGGTTTCAGTGGAATGAACTTGCAGCGCAACATTCTTCAATACAACGCCCCCCTATAAAACAAAACTTTCATTTCAAACTCGACCGTCGAAAGCGGTAAAGCTTAACTCTTTAATTTCCATTTGATTTTGCAATGCCCTCACCGGGTAGGGGTTAGTGTTGCCCGGAAATGATCAAAACTTTCAATTATTAATACAGGTGAAAATTATGAGCACTTCTTCAATGTCAGTAGATGTATATGAAACACATGAACTAGCCGAATTCATCAAAAAAATTCTCGCGATTTGTTTCGGTATTATTATGACTATGTCGCTTTTTTATATGATGTATTTGTTGATAAAGAACGATAGTCTCCCTGTAGAAACGCCGAAAACACCGCCTATCCCTGCGGTAAATTTTGTGGAGCCTAAGATAACGACTATTTATCCAAAAGAAGCTCCTCCAATAAAACCCACAATTATTGAGCTACCACCAGCTACCTTGCCCCCACTCAATCCGGATGCTCACTCAACAACAATCACAAGGATTATTGATGAGTTTCCAGTGGATCGGATCAAGCCCGTAGTCAATATCAACACCAATATTCAAAG
>CAZICR010000161.1:0-6883 GCA_964537795.1 uncultured Cellvibrionaceae bacterium
ACATCAGAATGTAAAGATCATGAGGAACAATACAGATTGCGGCGACCAATGGGTTTTGTACCGATAGCAGGCTCGATTGATGGTTTTCTCAGGCTAGATATGTAAAAGGTGTTTACCGATGCAGTGGTTGGATCAATTAAATAAAAATTTACATAAATCATCCTACTATATTCGTGGTCTTATGCGATCAGCAATACCGAAGTATTACTGGCAGCATCAGTTTTCTCTGTTGATGGATAGATATCAAAATATGTCATCAGATGAGCAGGCCAAATTGGCTGAGCGAGTTGGGTACTACTGTAAATTGCAGCAGCCTTTTTCTTTAGATGTTGAAGTAGAAGCGATTAAAGATTTTTCAGCAGATAAAAAAAGTCTTGCCTATGTTATTGATTATCTACAGCTAATAAATTACTTTCCAGAAAGTTGGAAAACAGCCTTTTGGTTTGGTGATATTACAACAGTACCTTCATATCCTCGTTTTTTAAAAAGTCGACCTGTCTGTGATGGGCAAGAAAATGCCAACTCCATTTTATTAAAATTGAATAAAATACGTCATTATTACCGTGTTAAGGATCGGCAAACATTTTCGCAGAAAATCGGTAAGGTACTTTGGCGAGGTAAAACTAATAATCCTGAGCGTCAGGTTTTTCTTGAGCGTTTTTTTAATGATCCGCTATTTGATATAGGTGATACTGCTAAAAAAAGCAGAGGTAGTATCTATGCCAAGCCTTTTATGTCCATTTCGGAGCAGTTAACCTATAAATATTTGCTGAGCATTGAGGGTTACGATGTGGCAACCAATACCAAATGGATTATGGCTTCCAACTCTCTTTGTTTTATGCGAAAGCCTCGATATGAAACCTGGTTTATGGAAGGTAAATTAATTCCCGACTATCATTATGTTCTATTAAAGGATGATTACAGCGATTTCAAAGAAAAAGTAGAGTTTTATGAAAGTAATCCACACAAGGCCGAACAAATTATTCGTCAAGCCCATGAGTGGGTTGAGCAATTTTATGATGATGAAAGGGAATTGTTAATATCATTGTTGGTGATGTATCGATATTTTTTGTTTTCAGGGCAAGCGATACAGAAATACAATGAAAGTTATCATGCAGAAACCTATTGAGAAAATTTTAATCATTCGATTCCGTCGTGTGGGCGATGCTATATTGACTGCGGCACTTTGTTCCAGCTTAAAAAAAACTTTTCCGAATGCAGAAGTTCATTATGTATTAAATGACAATATTGCGCCTTTATTTGAAGGGCATCCGGCTGTAGATAAAGTTATCAGTTTTGGTAAAAAAGAAAACTCCAACGTGTTTCGTTATGCGGCCGCTGTTTGGTCGTTGATGCGCAAGAATGATTATCAGGTCATTATTGATGTGCGCAGTACGGTAAGGACCTTGTTGTTTGCACTTTTTTCATTATCTACTCCTTATCGTATAGGTACACGAAAATCCTACAGTCGTTGGATACATAATTTTCCTGTGGAGAATCGTAAGGATAAAAGTACAGATGTGATTTCGCATTTATTGATGTTGCTTGAGCCATTATCCAACGAGCGACAAATTTATTTTGACACTGATTTTCGTTTGTATATCACTGAAGAGGAAAGGAATGAATACCGCCAGTATATGCAAACAAAAGGAATCGATTTTTCAAGGCCAGTGATGTTGGCCGCTGTAGCGACTCGATTGCCACAAAAATCCTGGAGTAAAGAAAATTTGCAGCAATTGTTCCACTGGTTGGTGAAGCAGTATCCAGATTTGCAGATCGTATTTAATTATTCGGGTGAACAGGAAAAGCAATTTGCTCTGCAATTGCATCAGGAATTGGCCCTGGATAGTCATTGTTTTATTCACATTGAAGCTAATTCCTTACGTGAATTATGTGCACTGGCCGCCAATAGTCAGGTATTTTTCGGTAATGAAGGTGGTGCACGTCATTTGGCGCAAGCGATGCAGTTGCCATCGTTTGCAATTTTTCCGCCAGATATCCCTAAAGCTATGTGGCTGCCTGCTCAAACCAATGCCAATCAGGGAATAAGTCCTGATGATTTGCTGTCACCTGCGGAGCAAATGACGATGAGTTACAGCGAACGATTTGCTTTGATTACTGCGGCATCGGTGATTAAAAAATTGAAGCCTATGTTGGATGTTTATCTTCAACCGGATATTGTGGATTCAAGCATGGATGCATAAATTGGCGCGCCAGTTAATTCAACCTGCTTAATGTTTTGACCTAGATAATCCCAAGCCTGAGCAAATGGTTTGTTAAATGGAATTTTATTTGTACCACTTGTCCAAGCCATTAAATAGCGTTGGTTATTCCTGGAGAATTCCAGAATCCATTCATCTGCATGGCTTTCCCACTTTTTTTCGAAGCGGGCTTCGCCTAAAAGTGACAATAAAAATTGCAAAGCAACAAATGCCGGGCGTTCACGAAAGTTATTCTGATCATCAATTAACCCGTAACCATGTGCCGATAGTCGCCACCAAAAAACCTGATCAACATGTCCGGAACAAAGAGTAATCATCAGGTAACGCAACATGAAGTGTGCGTAATTTTCTTCAGTTTCCCCGGATGCGTGTGTTTGCCAATAAGCTGTTTCGTAAGGGCAAACAATTGGGGACCATATGTGGGTATTTTCAATCGGCCAGTTAACTTCCGAAATTATAAGTTTATCTTTGCAGGCCGACATTTGTCGGTTGATGGCTTTTAGTAAAACAATTTTTTCCAAGGTTGAAAATGAACCCTGTTTGTTTTCAGGAGCGCCACGTCTGTCGACATAAAGCAAATGTGATAAACCACCCAGCTGCCAATCGGGAAAATGTATGGACAGTTCCGATAAGGCAGAGATGACGGGGGCATATTCAAAATCAATACACGCAGGCCCAAGAAATTTCAAATCGGGATAACGTTGTTGATATTCCCAAACAGGTGCCATAAGTTGTTGCCATTCTGTTTGATTCCATATTCCCCATTTAATGCGATTTAATGCATGCGTCACTTCTATCTGACTAACTTTGTTGGCAATGCGCGGAATAATGTAATCAAGAAAGAATTGCCAGACTTCGGGTTGCAAAACTGCTTGTCTGTCTTGAATAAGAGCTACAGATACATCAAATCGTTGATCAACTAAAGTCTCTATATAGTCGATGGTCCTTTGCCAATCGACTTCTTGTTCGTGGCAATAAAAACGAATCCAGACAGGTGGTTTGCCTAGCTTGTTAAGCAGCGATATTTCGGCGTTTATGTATTCTTGATGCGGATGTAAAGATAATCCTATACGTCCCTTTAACTCGCAGGGTTGTAAAAAACTTTGCGCGCGTAATTGTCGATAATTCCTCCAGATTCCAGAGATATTATACAAGCAGCGAAAAACTATATGCAGCATATCGGCAAAATTACGCTGACGTTTTTTTTCCTGTTTGGAAAGTGCGATCATAGGCTGCGATGTTTTTTCATCCCATAACCAGTAATCTTTGTCATCCGGATAAGCCCGATGAGTTGCAGGTTGGTGTTTTTTAAAAAAATAACGAAACGGATGCCGTAACTTTCGGGTTTGTCTGTGGCGAGTAAATTGGCGACGGAATTTGTCTTGCCATCGACTTAATTCGCTTTTCGGTTCTTGATGCCCGGCATAGATTTGTAAAAAAAATTTTAAATAATTTCCCGGTAATATCGGGCGCGACAAATCAAATGCGCGTGCTTTCACATTTAATCCATTGGCATTGATAGTGTAACGATTCAAGTCAATAAAGCAGGGCTCAGCCCAACTGCCATCAGCTAATTTAGGTAATAAAATATTTTGATTGCCCATGTCGCCATGTTGAAATCCAGCGTCATGCATTTTTTTAACAGCCGGTGCAACCTTGTGCAGTAATTCCATTAATTTTGATGAGTCACGGCTGTCATGATAAACACTTAACAATGCATCCCGAAATGAAATGGCATCTTCAAACAGTGACAAATAATAACTGTCAATCAGGCGACCCTTTTGCCAATATTCTATGGAAGCCAGTGGTTGAGGGGTATTGATCTGGTGATTCAGTAAATAAACAGCGGCTTCCAATGATCGAACCGCTTTGGATTTGTGTCGTTGGTCATACCAGTCCTTGATGAAAGATTGTTGGCCGAAACGTTTGATCGCTATAACAACACTTCTATCGGCTAATTCAATATTCAGTTTTGCAACCTGATCCGTGCCGCGAGTGAGCAATTCGGCGGATTGAAATAGTGACCTTATGTTTTGGCACAAGGGCAACCATTGATCGGAATCAATATTGCTGCTCAGTAATATTTGGGCTTGCCCTTGTGTGAAAGACTGAATGTGAATCGCATTTCCAGCCATAGTTTAAGGTCTACCAATTGAATAATAGGTAAAACCGTATTTGCGTATGCGTTCAGGGTCGTAAAGATTGCGTCCATCAAATACCACTGGCTGTTTCAGACTCGACATAATCATGCCGAAATCCGGTGCGCGAAATACTTGCCATTCAGTGACCAGTATCAAAGCATCAGCCTGATGCAGTGCTGCTTCTTTGGTTTCCGTCAATAACAAATCATCACGATCGCCATAAACACGATGGATTTCATGCATGGCTTTAGGATCAAAGGCTTGTACTTTTGCACCTGCTGACCAGAGAGCTTCCATCAGCACACGTGCAGGTGCTTCGCGTATGTCATCAGTATTGGGTTTGAAACTTAAGCCCCATATGGCAAACGTTTTACCGGCTAAATCGTTGGAAAAATGTTGATCAATTTTGCTGAAGAGCCAACGTTTTTGTTGTTGATTACGTTGTTCAACAGCCTGCAAGACTTTTGGTTCAAAATGTAATTTTTCTGCTGTGCGAATCAAGGCTTTGACATCTTTTGGAAAACAGGAGCCACCGTATCCCGCGCCAGCATAAATAAAGTGATAACCAATACGAGGATCACTGCCTATGCCCTTGCGTACCGATTCAATATCAGCACCAACAGCTTCAGCAATATTCGCCATTTCGTTCATAAAACTGATTTTGGTGGCCAGCATACAATTGGCTGCGTATTTGGTGAGTTCTGCGCTGGCAACATCCATCACAATCATTTTTTCGTGATTACGATTAAATGGCGCGTAGAGTTCACGCATCAGATTTTCAGCGTTTTTATTATCAGTGCCAACAATGATACGATCGGGTCGCATGCAATCGGCAACGGCTGAGCCTTCTTTAAGAAATTCCGGATTGCTCACAACATCAAAACTCAAATCACTTTTGTTGTGTAGTTTTAATACATCCTGAATTCGTTGCGTTACCAGTTTGGCGGTACCTACAGGCACTGTGGATTTATTAATAATTATTTTCGGGTGACGCATGTATTGTGCGATGACCTCGGCAACTCCGAGTACATATCGCAAATCGGCAGAACCATCTTCATCAGGCGGTGTGCCAACGGCAATAAATTGAACGTCGCCGTGATTGACCCCCTTCTCTGCGGACGTAGAAAATTGCAAACGACCCGCTGCGTGATTCTGCATTACCAGATTATCCAAACTGGGTTCATAAATAGGGATTATGCCTTTTTCCAGATTCTCAATTTTTTTCTGATCTATGTCGATGCACAAAACACTGTGACCAACCTCAGCCAGTACAGCGGCTTGAACCAACCCTACATAACCTGTACCGAATATCGTGACGTTCATAAAAAAACCTGTTGTATGGAATGTATAGATTAATAAGCCGATATTCTATTATATAGATTGTAATGCGCGTTTAAGCGTACCCATTGATCGTGATTTCCTGTACCTTTCACATTACTTTTTTGCAAAGATTCTTTTTGCGAGCCGATAATCGGAATGGGTTTTTTAGCTGGAGTCGATGCACGACGAGTCTGGGTGCCTGCCAAAATTGCCATGGACTTGAACCACAGATCATCTGCCCTTGGTGTCAAGTCCAGAAATAATGTTTGATCGGTGACATCAGAATGTAAAGATTTGGATGGATAATACACACCACCATACCCAATAGGCATTAACCATGGATCACTAATGCCTGCGGCGGTAACGGGGCTCCAATGTCGATACTCTTGTGTTGAACCATCACTATTCATTTTAATGATTCTACACTCGTGAGCTATGATGTCTTCAGGGTAGAGAAGATGATCCTGATATAATTTCTTCAGCCAGTCTTTTTCATAAATGACATCATCATCACAAGTGACAATATCCATTTCCGGATATTCATCCACACAAAAAATTAATTTTCTATGAGGGCAATTTAACGATCTGAATTTAATTTCAAATCGATCACTTTGCAATTCACTGAGTGCTTTTGGGATGCGTGTTTTTAAAGAATCGTTTAACCATAAGATGACTTGTTTTGCGGACAATGATTGGGTTAACAGACTGCGTATAGTGATATGTATCAGGTCTAAGCGTGAGGGAATAGATGTTAATGACACAATCACAGGTGCTATGATCGAAGGCGCACATGCGAGTTGATTAACCGGTATCCTCGTTAATTTTTTTGAAGCCCACCAGGAAATGGGAAATTCTTTTAGTTTCATGGGAAGATGATCAATTTATCTGCAAATGTGCTGTATGTTACCATTTTGTTCAATAGATGTTTAGTTTAGGTAATGGTTTTTATGTCTGTACCATGGTTAAGTATTTTAATTCCTGTTTACAACGTTGAAGAGTATTTGGAGGATTGTGTTCGTTCGGTTCTTTCACAAGTGGATACTGGTGTCGAGATAGTATTAATTGATGATTGTTCTACGGATGGTTCATTAATGTTGGCAGAAGCAATCGTGACTGATTCTATGTACCCAATTCGACTATTGCGACATGAAAAAAATAGCGGACTCAGTGCAGCAAGAAATACTTTGTTGGAAGCTGCTA
>CAZICR010000162.1:0-6878 GCA_964537795.1 uncultured Cellvibrionaceae bacterium
CAACAAGCCCACTTATGTGTCCTTGTTGGGATTGGATGCAGCAAGACAAAAAGCACATAAACTCTATGAAGATGCAATTAACTCCCTACAGATGTTTGATGAATCTGCAAACCATTTACGACAACTTGCGGGTTACATTATTGGTCGTGCGTATTAAATAAATTATGGAATCACTTCTCGTCTCTACTGGTGTTGTTGCTCTTGCCGAAATGGGCGATAAAACCCAACTGCTTGCGTTTATTCTCGCTGCCCGATTTAAAAAGCCTTTGCCCATAATTGCCGGGATATTGTTTGCCACACTTCTCAATCATGGAATTGCAGGTGCATTGGGGGCCTGGATTACGGCTCATGTCAATCCACAAATATTGGCCTGGATTTTAGCTATCTCTTTTATTGCCATGGCAATCTGGACATTAATTCCTGACAAGATTGAAGAAGGCGAAACCAAAATTGCACAAAGCTTTGGCATTTTTGGTGCGACGTTTATTAGTTTTTTTCTCGCCGAAATGGGTGATAAAACGCAAGTAGCCACAATTGCAATGGCAGCCCATTATTCATCTGCAATTCTGGTTGTGATTGGCACTACCATCGGAATGTTAATTGCGGACGTACCGGCAGTTTTTCTCGGCGATAAATTTGCTTCAAAAATTTCCATGAAATGGGTTCACGGAATTGCAGCAGCGATTTTTGCGATTCTGGCAATTATCACATTGGTGACAATATTCAATACGCCTGAAATCCCTTAATCAGACTAGGCGTGTCATAAATACACTGTAAGGATCCAGCTCGTAATCCGCAAAAGGCGGACAGTATTCAAAACCAAATTTTTCATAAAGTTGTCGTGCAGGTAGAAAAAAATCCATAGGGCCTGTTTCCAGACTGAGCCGACTATAGCCTCTGATTTTTGCTTGATTCAAAAGATGATTCATTAATATCTTGCCAACACCTTTTCCTCGGTAAGCAGTTGCTGTACGCATGGATTTAATCTCGGCATGGCTTGAATTCAATTCTTTAATCGCACCACATCCAGCCAATTGTTGATCATCCCAAACGGTCCAGAAAGTGATAGCCGGTTTCCTTAATTGATCCAAATCCAAGGCATGAACACTTTCCGGGGGCGAGGCCACGTACATATCCGCGAGGTGTTCTTCCAGTAGCATTTTTATTTCCTGGCCTTGCAGATCATCAACCTTCAGTTGCATTTCCTAACTCCCAAGTTGTTTTTGTTCGGGTTATCAGCAGTAATTTGCTAGCCAATTTCCTGCAGTCTACCTAAAATAGCCGACCTCATAATAAGTTGACAGATTCAATGCACAACCAAATTCCTCTGGAACGCCCATCAACTCCTTTGCTTGATACTATCCAATCGCCGGTTGACCTGCGCTTGTTGGATGAAAAGCAGTTGCCGCAGGTTGCAGATGAGCTGCGAGCATTTCTTTTATACACAGTTGGGCGGACAGGTGGGCATTTTGGCGCTGGTCTTGGTGTAGTCGAATTAACAGTGGCTTTGCATTATGTCTACAACACGCCGGAAGATCGATTGGTCTGGGACGTGGGCCATCAAACCTATCCCCATAAAATTCTCACTGAACGCCGTGACTTTATGCACAGCATTCGTCAGGGTGGTGGACTTTCAGGATTTCCCAAGCGGGAAGAAAGTGCTTACGACACTTTTGGCGTGGGTCATTCCAGTACATCTATCAGTGCCGCACAAGGCATGGCGATAGGCGCAAAAATGGCGGGCATTGAACGCAAAGTTGCGGCGATTATTGGCGATGGCGCCATGACTGCCGGTATGGCGTTTGAAGCGTTGAATCATGCAGCGCATACCGAAACCGATATGTTGGTCATTCTCAACGATAACAACATGTCGATTTCACCCAACGTCGGTGGTTTTTCGACTTATCTTTCCAAAATTTGGGCGAGCAAGTTTTATAATTCATTGCGCGAAGGTGGCAAACACGTGCTCGCAAAAATTCCACCCGTCAAAGAATTTGCTCGCCGCACGGAAGAACATATCAAAGGTTTTTGGTCGCCCGGTACTTTGTTTGAAGAAATGGGATTTAATTATGTTGGCCCGATTAATGGTCACGACCTGGATGATTTGCTGGAGTGCTTGCGCAATTTGCGCGAAGTGAAAGGCCCCAAACTTTTGCACGTGATTACCCAAAAAGGTAAAGGATTTGAACCGGCAGAATTGGACCCTGTGGGATATCACGCATTAAATAAACTTGAACCCAAGCAAAAAAATGGCGCAACCAAAATTGAGCCCGTGAAAAAGAAAAAATTTCAGGATATTTTTGGTGAATGGCTCTGTGACATGGCCGCGCAGGATACGCGATTAATTGGTATTACCCCCGCCATGTGTGAAGGTTCCGGCATGGTAAAATTTGCGCAACAATTTCCTGATCGTTATTTTGATGTTGCTATTGCCGAACAACATGCAGTTACGCTTGCTGCCGGCATGGCGTGCGAAGGACAAAAACCGGTTGTCGCTATTTATTCTACATTTCTGCAGCGCGCTTACGATCAATTAATTCACGATGTGGCTTTGCAAAATCTCGATGTGACCTTTGCCATCGATCGCGCTGGATTGGTCGGCGATGATGGCCCGACACATAACGGCGCTTTTGATATCAGTTATTTGCGTTGCATTCCGAATATGGTGATAGCAACCCCCAGCGACGAAAACGAATGTCGGCAATTACTTTACACGGCCTATCAATTTCAAGGCCCGGCAGCAGTTCGTTATCCGCGTGGTACAGGTGTGGGTGTTGACCCTGACAAAACCATGACTCTATTGTCGATTGGCAAGGCAGTTACCAAACGTTCTGGTGAAAAAATTGCAATTTTATGTTTTGGTACTTTATTAAACGAAGCTCAAATCGCGGCTGATCAATTAAATGCGACTTTGTGCGATATGCGTTTTGTAAAACCCCTGGACACAGAATTAATTGATCAACTCCAGAACTCCCATGGTCTACTGGTCACCATTGAAGAAAATGTTATCGCTGGTGGTGCCGGTAGTGCAGTTTCGGAATATCTGCAAAGTAAAGGTTTTAAAATTAACTTGCTGCAGCTTGGGTTTGGTGATTATTTTGTCGAACACCACCACCAAAAAACGCAATTGGCACAACAAGGCTTGGATGCTGCAGGAATTCTGGAGGCAATTCAAAAACGGTTGTGACCGTTGTTTGCGGTAATTTAAGGAGTCGCAATGAAATTTCTATTTTCCATTTTTTTGCTATTGTCATTATCAGGCTGCACCTTTTGCAAAACGGAAACATCAAACATGAATACAGGCCAACAACAAATCGCTCCGGTTGCCCATCAAGTTTATTTCTGGCTAAAAAATCCGGACTCAAAAGAAGATCAACAAAAATTAATTGAAGGCATTAAAACGCTTGCAGCCATTCCACAGGTGAAAGGTTTGCATATTGGTGTGCCTGCTTCAACGGAAAAACGCGATGTAGTGGATAACACTTACGCCGCATCGGAATTATTATTCTTTGCAACTGTTGAAGATGAACAGGCTTATCAAGTTCATCCAATCCATCAAGCCTTTATCAAAAATTATAGCCACTTGTGGAGCAAAGTAGTGGTCTATGATTCGATAGCAAAATAGTTATTGTTTGGGTTTAAGTGCTTTAAATCCGGCAGCGGGACGCTGCTCAATATAATTTTCATGATACATATCCAAATAAACGCTGTATTCAACGGCACCTTGATTTGTATCGCACACAACAATGTATATATCCAATATTGAGCCGTAAGGCCCTATTCCTGTACTGCCACTTCTTGAAAATGCAGAAACAGGTTCGTCATTTTTACAAATCAACCGCGATAAATAATCCCGTTGCCCTGCCGGCGCGGATACACGAACTGGATTTTGTGCAGAACCTAAAGGATGTTTTTCAATTTCTTTCATATCAGGTTTTAGTTGATGGCTACAGGCGGTTAATAAGCCCGTTATTGTGATCGCACAAATAACATGTGTTTTCATAGTCTAGCTCCAGTGCTGGCCAAAATTCTGTTACTTCTATAAGTTATTGTATCGATTGTCAACATCAAGTGCCTGGTGTATAAATCCTTCATTAATATTGAATTAATTCCCTGTTCAGTTTCATCGAGTAGGATTCAATACACTTATCCTGGAGGATTTACCATGAATAAAATTTTATTATCTCTCGCATTTATTTTTTCTCTTGTGGGTTGCGCTACCGAGCAATCCCGTACTGTTGAAACGCCAAAACCGGTTAGTTATGCGCATTATCAAGGCACAAAAAGTGCTATTGCGGTGGGCAAGTTTGATAATCGTTCCAGTTTTATGCGCGGCATTTTTTCCGACGGTGTTGATCAGCTGGGTAGTCAGGCTAAAACTATTTTGATTACACACCTGCAACAAACTGGTCGTTTCAGTGTGATGGACAGGGATAATTTGCAAGCAGCGAGTCAGGAAGCAGAACTATTGAAAAAATCACAAAATCTGAAAGGCGCTCAGTATTTGGTTACCGGTGATGTCACAGAATTTGGCCGTAAAGAAGTGGGTGACCAGCAATTTTTTGGCGTTTTGGGTCGTGGTAAAACACAAGTAGCTTATTCAAAAGTGAGTTTGAATATAGTGAGTGTTGAAACATCAGAAGTGGTTTATTCCGTTCAGGGCGCAGGTGAATACAGTCTGAGTAATCGCGAAGTATTGGGTTTTGGTGGCACCGCAAGTTACGATTCCACGCTGAATGGAAAAGTTTTGGATTTGGCCATTCGCGATGCGGTGAATAAATTGGCTGCCGCTATGGATTCCGGAGCTATCAGACAATAATTAATTCAGGATCGATTTATGTTGTCTTTGCAAATTTCCCGCATAGTTTTGTTAGTTTCGATACTGTTAGGTTTGGGCGCCTGTAGTTCCCAACCAAAATCCTTGTATCGTTGGGGTGATTATGATGATCAGGTGTATGCCTATCTTCAAAAAACCTCTAGTCTTGAACAGCAAATTGCAACACTCGAAAAAACTCTGCATACAACAACTAATCCCGCGCATGTCCCTCCGGGGTTTTACGCGCATCTGGGATTATTGTATGGTGAGGTTGGTCGATATGCGGATATGCAGCGCGCATTGGAAACAGAAAAAAATTTATTTCCGGAATCGGCGCCCTTTATGGATTTTTTATTGAAAAAATTTGCGCAGAAAAAGGATCAAACCTGATGAATTATTTTCGCTGGACTTCATTATTATTTTTGACGGCAATTATTACCGGCTGTGTTTCTGCACCACCTAAAGATTATTCTGCATTCAGGGCTGCGCAACCCAAATCGATTTTAATTTTGCCACCGGATAATAAGTCACCGGATGTAAAAGCCACTTACGCTATGTTGGCGCAAATGACACGCCCAGTTGCTGAAGCGGGCTACTATGTTATACCCGTCACGTTGATGGAAACTGCCTTCAAAGAAAATGGTGTGCATATTGCTGCCGAAGCCCAAAGTATTTCACCTAAAAAATTACAGGAAATTTTTGGCGCGGATGCTGCGTTATACACTGAGATCACTGAATACGGATCGCAATATAAATTAATTGCCAGCGAGACAGTGGTTGCTGCGCGTGCGCGATTGGTAGATTTGCGGACGGGCACTGTTTTGTGGATCGGTGAGGCTCGTGCGTCCAGCAGTGAAAACCAGTCCGCCCATAACCAAGGTGGTTTGGCTGGATTATTAATCGGCGCGATTGTTGATCAAGTCATCAATAATATTGCGGATAATTCCTATCAATATGCCGGCATTGCCAGTTGTAGACTTTTATCAGCTGGGGGTGATGGCATAATCTATGGACATAGATCGCCCTATTTTCATCGGGATAATCTCCAAAAATAAGCTGCTATAAGGTTTTTTAGCAGTTCTGTTTTACATCAAGTCCCTGTCGTGTATAAAATCCATAGCACCCTTCAACTCATCCTCAAGGAAGGCTTCGATGATTATTGTCCCTACCGAAAAGCAGCTCGATTGGCGCAACGCGCCTGTCGTTTTATTTGCATTGGTGTTGATCAATGTAATGGTATTTTTTCTCTATCAGAGCGGCGACAACCAAAAAGTCATTGAAGCCATGGGCAAGTATGAGGTTTCTGGATACTTTGAGCATGAATGGCCTTTATTTGAAAAGTTTTTGGAAGAAAAGAAAGAAAGCAAATTATTGAAAGATTATCGCAAGCAATTCAAGAATAAAAATTATGAGCCGATTGTTGTCGATTTGCTGGGCCGTGAAGATTTTTTCATTTATCTTAAAAACAGAATCTATCATTATTTTCCATCAGAAGCCTACGATGAATGGATAATCGAACGCACAGAAATAGATCGTTTATTTAATTCCTTGAGCATCATGGAAAATGGATTAATTGCCAATGATTTGCATGCCATCAGTTTTTTAACGCATCAATTTTTGCATGGCGATATTATGCATTTGATGGGCAATATGTTTTTTCTGGTGGTCTGTGGGTTTGCCGTTGAAGCGGCGATTGGGCACTGGCGATTTTTGTTATTTTATTTGTTATCAGGATTGGCTGCAGGTTTTGCACAAGTCGCCTCTGACTGGAACAGCTCCCAACCATTGGTGGGCGCCTCAGGCGCCATCTCCGGTGTAATGGCTATGTACCTTGCGGTATTTCGCTTGAAAAAAATTGAATTTTTTTATTGGATTTTCTTTTTTGTGGGTTACTTACGCGCACCTGCTTTGCTGATTTTACCTTTCTATCTCGGTAAAGAAATTTACAGTTACTATCATGATACAGAATCCAATATTGCGTTTATGGCACATGCGGGTGGATTTGGTATGGGAGCAGTCTTGATTGGTCTGACTTGGGTATTTAATCGATCGGTCTTCAATC
>CAZICR010000163.1:0-6860 GCA_964537795.1 uncultured Cellvibrionaceae bacterium
CAGTTTTTTCTGCTGAACTTGTTGTGAGCAGATCATTCGATGCATACCAAAAGCCTCCTTGTCCCAAGGCTTTCCAGCTCCATGTCAACCAACGAATCAGCGATACTGCCAACCAGATTGACCAGACCAGCATCGCCAGTTTGTAAATCCATAACGGCAGTGAAATAACCCAGGCTTGTGCCAGTTCACCTGCAGACATGTCCTGATACCAACGCAAGTAATATGCGCTGGAGCCGTTACCTTTTATATGCATCTCCGGTGTTGCCAACAAGCTGTAAGGAATCGCGCCGAGCAATGTTAACAAGCTGATGATGGAAAGACTGAAGAGTGCAAACTGCAGCCATTTAAATCGTCGTGCAGATGCAATTTGTGTTAATTCCATTCGCCATTTCAATGTGATAAACCAAATAGCAATTAACGCCAGAATATAAAGATTCACTGTGGCGATTCCCAAGCTGAGTAAAATCCATTGCGTTGTTGATAATGGTGTGAGTTGTCGTTTTCCTAATTGTGTGGCCAAAATTAAAATCACTGCCAACATTCCCCAAAGTAAAACGGATGGGCCTATCGAGGGTCCGCCTACTAATAAAGGCCAGCGATCCTGTGGCAGATTAATGTTGATGGATTGATTAGCTGTGGGTAAGCCAATATTTAATTCCGGTGTCACGACACGAGTGCTCAATTTTGCAAGCGATTGCCAATCGATCATCAGTTGTTGTTCTCCCGGTTGCAGTGGAATATGCAACACGCCTTTAACCGGTGTTAAAGATAATTTATTTCCATTCAAGGTCACCTGATTAAGGCTGGCATTTTCCGGCAAGGAAAATTTAAATTGATTGGCTTGGTTGGTACGCAATTTCAAATTGAGATCAACTTTGCTGGCTCTTTGCGATGGCGATAAATTTAATTGCAAGGATTCAACCACCAAACTGTTGCCTTTTACCGCTTGTGGTCTGCTTAATTGCAAATTGATGGTTTCGCCGGGCCAGGGTTGCCAGGTTTGTGGTTGATTGACATCACTCGGTTGTATGGCGGGAATGCCTGAGGCTTGTAAATGCCAGACAGGCGAAACTATTACTTCCCAGGTTTCCACCCAAGGCTGATTTTCAGCAGCCGTTAATGTAACCAGATCACTCATGGCCAAACGTGAATTCCAATAAACGCTGGATTGTTGTTTATCCAATTTAATTTGCAATTTGCTTTTATCCGCAGAAAAATTTTGCAAATTAACATTGCCATCCAATGGCGATTCACCGGTCAACAAAGGAATTTCCAAATTAATTGCGCCGTCTTGAGGTGCAACACGAATGACTTCAGTCAACAGGCTCCATTCCAAATCAAAATTCAATTGGCGTTTGACTATGACAAAAGCGGGTACAGGATCAGGGCGTAATTGTTCGTCGGCATCTTGATTGGATTTGTTATCACTCACATTGCGTTGCAATTGCACTGAGCTAATTGCACCTTGGGTATTGCCACTGATTTGCCAACCATTTAACTGGCTGGAAAAATTATGCGCCGCCAGTGCAAAATTAATATCAATTGAATCGCGATTTTCCAGCGTCGCCGATAATTTAAGTTGATGTGCGCCGGGTGTTAAAAACACCATCAGTTGCCCTTGGCTATTTTGCATCAGGCTGGCTTTTTTACCGTCAACCCATATGGATTGCGGCCACCATTGTTGCGTTTGCCCAGGAAGTGGCAGCGCTATTTTTTCTGCAGCGTGCAGATTCATTTCCAGCGTTAATTGATTGGCTTCCGCTTTTAAATAAACGGATTCTATGCTGGCACAATTGGGTAAACATTTTGCTGGTGCAGTTAAACGGGTTTCCAATTCCTGTAATAATCTTTTGTCGATAATAGTATCAGCCTGCACCTTTTCAGTAGTGGTCAGCATCACCAGTGATAGGCCCGTCAACAATAAACTGCTCAACACATTAGCTGTAGAAAATTGTCCGCTTGAAGGATTTTTTTCCTGGGTGCTTTTGGTAATTGACATAAAATGGCGTAACAATAATCCCGCAAGTAACAAAGGCAACAACAAACTGAGTAAAGACCCAATGCGGTTCCATAAAGGCGAAACCAAATAGAGTCGTGTGGTTTCTTCTGATAGCACCGGGCCACTCCATTTGAGCTGCACAGTGTTCCAACTCCAACTGGGAATACCGGGGCCAGCTTGAACCATTTGATTGGGGTCATATTGCTGCTGGATTTTAGCCATGGGTTTGCTCAATTTGCTGAGAGATACACTACCCCGCGAATCATATCGCATCTCTTCCACAGGAGCGCTAGCGTCCATTGCCGGTTCTGCCATTTTGTTTGATGAGGATGTAAGGAAGAAGTCTGACGAATCTTCATAATAATATTCATCACTCATATTTTTATTGGCGTATTCCATTTGTGGATAGAAAAATTCGCGCGCTTGTTGCACGCAAAATGGCAGCAACAATAAACCCAGCGTAAGAAAACTCAGATAAGTATAGGTGGTAAGCCAGCGCTTGAATTTTCCTGAAACAAAAGGCAGGAGTGCCAACACGGCAGCGAGATTTAACCAGATTAAGGTGGGTGAATCAGCGCGATGGTAAATAATAATCAAAGTTATCAACGCGATTGCGCCAATGCGGATATGAATAATTTTTGCGAGCGCGACGCTGATAATCAACACCAGAAAAAATGTCCAGAGCGACCATTTTTCAATCCAGCTTCCGTATTCATAGGAAGTGCCTGACGCAGTAATTAATGTCCAACCCGGTGGTAAAATTAATTGTGTTGATACTTCATTAAATACACTTGACCAGCCGCTAATGGGAATTGTGCGAGTATTTTCTACGCGGCTCACACCTTCAAAATTCATTCGTCTTTGTCGAATTTCCACACCCGCATTACTATCAGCCGATAATTGCGTAACCAGTTGTGCCTGGCCATCAGCGCTTGCGCTTTGCAGTAAAAAAGGTTTTTGTGTTTCCAATCGCCAACCTTGATGTAATTCTCCGCTGATTTGGTCTTTTAAGGTGTAACCATCACCACTGAAATCCAGCCACATTTTTCGGGAAAGATTTAATTGGTTTTTGGTGGCCTCACCGTTGTATTCCAATGCTTCGATATTCATAGTCGAATTGAGTTCGGCCAAATAAGCAGGCAACAATTTCCATTCTTCCGGTAATTGTGTTTGTTGTGGATCAATACTTGGCATGCCGGAAATTTGAATATTTCTGAGCGCAGGATTTTGTTCAACAACCCAGACTTCCTGATCAGGCCAGTCTTTTTTGTCTTCGTTTGTTTTTAAGGCAATTTGGGTTAAGGATTTATTGGAAAGCGATTCGATTTCGATTACCCATGAACCGGATTTTCCCATGACTCTCAAACTGCCATCTTTTTCGATTCTTGCCGGTAAATCAGTATTGAAATGAGTCAGCCTGAAATTTTCGAGCAGGGCTTGCCCCAAATGCAATTCCCGTTCTTTACCGCTGATATCCAATTCAATTCGCGTCAACATTTTTATCGGAACATTGTCAGTCAATTTACGAAACACACGTAATTGAAGGCTGTTTTGATGCGCAAGCGGTTGTTCCCGATTATTGGCATTAAGCAAAAGTTGTGTTTGGTTTTCCAAAAAAGGTGTAGTAATGGTGTTGTTATCAATACTGAGTGAGACAATTCCGGTTGAGGGTGGAATTTGTAAAGTACGCGGCAGGGTCATCCATTTCCATTCGCCTTGCAGTTGATATTTACCCGGCGATAAAAATACTTCCGGTACGCCATCGTTGTCGCGAACAGCAACACTGCGATTATCGAGCAAATTGATGACGGCCATTGGCCAGAAATCTTTATTGCCCGGCAAACTAACCCAGGTTTCAGAAAACACTTCCAGCGATTGCAAAAATTTTCCGCCCTTTTGATCAACCTGAATCTGTAATTCACTTGGCCATATACATTGTTTGGCGGCCTCGTTAAACAGAATAGGGCAGTGGTAGTCAATGTGCTTTTCCAACACCCACTCTTGCCAACCCTGCAAAACAGGTGGAATTTTAGTTTCAGCTTGAGAAATACTGCCGAATAACACAAACCCGGCAATCAGCAAATAGGCATATCGCATCATATTGTTTCCCTGTAACTCTGGTTATTGATGGGCAGAGTATAATGCGAGTCATCAAGTAAAACAGCGGGAATTTGTTAATAGGCAGGATCGCAATTATCAAGCGAGTGGCGCTTGAATGGTTTTTGCAATTGACAGTCTTGTTTTCGGAAGGGTGGATTCCAGTAATATCAGTGAGGAGTAAAAGATGAAGTTTCGCATTAATTATTTCTTTTCTTTTTCAGGATTAAATCTGTTTGGGAGCCTCTTCCAGTAAACCTTGGCCTGCGTTGACATCATTCCCGAGAATTACCAGTAGGCGAACTAATTCAGCTAGTTAGCTGAGTTAATGTGATGATTTTTGAATTAATTTTCTTCAGCATCCATTTCTGGAGCGGGCTCAGGGTAAATATTGTCACTTGACTCATAGCGTGGTGCCAGGGGTTCTTCGTCTTTTGGTAATTCGGCTATGTAATCAGTATTGGAGCCAAGGTGATTGATTGGTTCAGTTTCGGTTAAATTTTCAACCTCTGGTGCATTTAATGTTTCAGATGAGGCGTACTGGTATTCAACCTGAATAATATTATCGGCATCGGGGTACTCGGGGCCGCTTTCACCTGAATGAACTTTAATCGGCCCACCTTGCCCGATCTCTTTTTTAGGGGACACTTCAATAATGCCGTCGGATTCGTCTGGCATATGCAGCGATTGGTTATGTTCAACCTTCGTCCCATTTCCAGCGCTTTGGGTTTTTATTTTCGATATATTGTCTGCTTGCGGGTTCAAAAATTTTTTTATTTCAATTGTCGATGTGAATTCTTCCCGACCTAAAAAAAATAAAAGTGTTGCGATAACAATGATCAGTATAATGAGTGCAGTTTTCGCTAGTTTGGTTTTAACCATTTTCATTTCTATCCTGTACAAATAAAAAATCGATATTGAGTTCTTAGGAGTTGTTGATTAACAAGAAAAAACGCTTGATGGATTTCCATCAAGCGTCAGCACTCGCGTTAATAAAAAGCAACTTGCCATATTTGTGTAGGGTTAAGATCCACTGGGACGGGCGTTGGTGGGGTAGTGGGTGGTGGCAATTTACAGGCTGCAAAAAGTGCGGCGTAATGACCTGCGTAGTCCCCGGCTGGTGATCCAGCGGGTGGCATATCACCATTGTCGAAAGTGTGCTGCAGCATGGTGTCACAAAACCCTTCCACGTCAGTGGAAAGCTGAGGCAAACGACCGAACACTGATTTGCTATGACAAACATTACATGCCCCCTCAACAGTATTGGGGGTTGAATTTTGTGGCCACTCTTTAGCAACTAATGGCGCGACATAGTCATTTGGTTTTGTGGAAATTCCTGTACTGGAAAAATCAGTTGCAGTGAGAGGCAAAATATTAAATACATTCTCACCGGCATGACACTCAGTACACACGCCCCCAGTCTTTCCGGCAAGACCTGCGCCACCAGTAAAATCAGCCAGCGGTTTGGGAGTGGT
The DNA here is from genome assembly GCA_964537795.1 of uncultured Cellvibrionaceae bacterium. Classification (GTDB taxonomy): domain Bacteria; phylum Pseudomonadota; class Gammaproteobacteria; order Pseudomonadales; family Cellvibrionaceae; genus Cellvibrio. The sequence continues at coordinate 5,572 of CAZICR010000163.1, forward strand.
CAGGCTTGGCAAAGTAAATGTTGAGTTGTCCCAAAAGCAAGCTTTGCTGGTGTCATTACCCTGGCAAATTATTCCAAGTAATGTAACCGTTCCAGAACTACTAACTCTAGGTAATGCAATACAGATACCTTTGGGACTGGCACTGTCATAGTAATAAACATGAGCTGTGCTAGATTTGCTAATAACCGGGTTATCGATTTTACTTTTGAATTTCCATTTTGAACTTCCCCAATCTGGAGGTATAGGTACACCTGCTGCTGCACATTCATTAATGTAGGCCTGACCCGAATTTGTTGTAGGTAAGGCTTGCAAATGTGATGAATGTGAAATAAATGCAAACAACAAAAGATAGGGGTACTTTAATTTTCTGAACATAATTATCCCTCTTCACTGGTGGATGTTGGGATTAATACATACCGATGTCTGAGGACGGCAGACTTATGGTTTGAGTGGTTGCATCACAATTTGGCAAACCGCCCATCTGTATTTTCTTTCCGGATAATTGTGCAGCCGTTAAAGTTCCATATGCGTTGCGAAAATTCTCCAGATTGTGTGCACCTGTACCACTTTCGACATGAACCCATCGAGACGATAGAGTAACACCACCACAGACGCTGTCTGTTAACCTGACTCGAAATCGAGCTTGAGCAGTTGTGCCCGAACCTATTTGCGAAAGAGTACCGACGAAGGTAACCGTTCCGCCAGAAGCAGTTACTGCCCAAGAGGGAGATGCAATCAATAAAGCGAATGATCCAGAAAGCAAAAATTTCAAAAATATCTTATTCATATTGGCATTCTCCAATTAGTGTGTATTAAAAATTTTCTAAAATGTCACCAAGACTGGTGGCACAGAATCAATATACAATCAAAAAAATTGGGAGAATAAAATTAATGTTAAACGGTAATAAAACATGTTGAATGGCAGGAATCTAACAGTAAATGAAATAATGACTCATGCAATGTTTGGTAAATGTCGCATTTTTTTCTGCGCGAAAATTCACATTGATACACCGATCTATTATATCCTTTCGTTAAACCTGAATTTCCAATGAGTGGCGCATGAATTTCCATTGCAATTGACAGCCAAAAAAGCCAATAAATATCCGCCGAGAGAAAACACCGTGAGATACGTTGACAAAGCGTCTTCATTGTTGGAAAAAGATATTAATGCTTGTCGAATTTTTGTTTCGAGAATTGCTGCTGAATTTGCGCAGACTGGCGGATTTAAATAGATGAATGAGGTTGAAATGAAGTTTTATCAAATGTCGGACAAAATCCTTTTGGATACA
>CAZICR010000164.1:0-1194 GCA_964537795.1 uncultured Cellvibrionaceae bacterium
CGGATAAAAAAGTGGGCATTCTACTGTTTTACCGCCTGTTAAGCACGGAATTTCGCCACTTCGGCCTGTATTGGATTGACTCTTAATAGTTTTTCGAATTTACTGGGTCGGCTGCCAGGGAAATAAAGGTGAATTCCACACTTAAGTATCCCCGATTTCAGAATAAGAATCGTTATTTGGATTACCTTATTTTTCAGTCTGACTGGGAAATTTTTTAAAAAATCACAAGATTATTATGACTGGCTTCTAATTTTTAAAGTAGGGTACATAATGCTAGAACAAATCGTAACTTTGAAATTTAAAAGACCCAAAAAATTATCCGACCCCTACAATGACTTTGGATCTAACGATCTAAATCGCTTCTTAAAAAAGAATGATGACGATCTAGAATGGAATGACTATTCTATGCTATTTGGCCCTCACCTTCCTGCCGGAACATATGAAGAGGTTATGTATTTTCTTCCAATGGCATTCACTTATTTAAAAAATAATGAAGAAGATGCTTTAGATTTAGTTACGGCAATTTTTGGATTTTGCTCTAAGAATATCGAAAGTTTACGCAAAGATAGTATAGAAGCATTAATTAAAGAAAAAATTAGAGATTGTCTTGATCATTGGGTAAGAGATTTTAGGATAGAGCACTTTGATAAACAAATGTGCAAGAATAAAGGATGGAATTCAAATTATTTTGACTATGTTTGCAACACAGCGACAATCTGTGAAGCACTAACTGATCTGGTAAGATTCGAGACCTTAAAATGTTTGGCTATCGAGTTTGTTAACTCCTTGGCATTTCACAATGGCAATATAATCAAAGCCTCTTGGTTTCTAGAGCTGTCTCGTGCGCGCTTTGATACCTACAATCCTCCAGATTTATCAGAAATACAGAATCGCTTATCGGATAGAAAGTTACTACTTGAAGCGTATGCCGTTGTTTGGCCTGAAGCAGAAGATTATAAACTAACTTATTGGCGTGACACATTTGCAAAATTAGGGCTATGAGGCTCTTTGAGAATATATTTTTTAAGCAATCATGAAATTCCTAATACTATTGCTATCTTTTTCTTATCATTTTTGTTTGGAATTGAAATTAACCTTATCTCAAGGGGATTTACATGATTAGATTTTTGTTCCATGATGGAACCAGAGAAAAGAATGCAGACAAATAGTGAAAATCAAAATCATTGTCTTGGG
>CAZICR010000164.1:1294-6819 GCA_964537795.1 uncultured Cellvibrionaceae bacterium
TTAGGAGTAACCCATGACCACTGGATATTCCGGAACACCGTTAATCAAGAAGCTTGGAATAAAAGAAGGGATGGAATTGTATGTTGAAAATTCTCCTCAGGAATATTTAACATGGTTAGGTAAATTACCTGAAGGTGCATCTGTTATCGATAAAACTGGAAGCAAGTTGATTGCAGCGCATATTTTCTTTTATGAAAAAGAAAAATTACTGAAATCACTAACAAAATTAAGAAAAAACTTAGCGCAAGATGGATTTGTATGGGTGTCCTGGCCAAAGAAGTCATCCAAAGTAGCAACTGATATTACGGAAGACGTGATTCGGGAAATCGCGCTCCCGATGGGTTTTGTTGACATAAAAGTATGTGCTGTTAGTGAGGTTTGGTCGGGGCTTAAATTGGTGATTCGAAAGAGTGAAAGAATAAAAACTAATCTTCCATAAAGTTGATTTAACGCTTAATCCTAAACCTGGCCTCAACACCCGTATAACCATCCATTTCTACATTCGCCAGATGAATGCTTCCCTCATGTAACTTGGCGATTTCCTGCACGAAGCTGAGTCCCAAACCTGAGCTTTTTTGATGGGTATCCGGATTTGCCAAGGAATAAAAACGTTCAAAAATACGGGGAAGTGCATAATCCGGAATCAGCGGGCCTTTGTTAAACACTAATAAGATTTGAAATTGGCTATCCTGTTCCAATCTCAGAAGAATCTCACTGTTTGCATCGGCGAAATGTAAAGCATTATCCAGTAGATTGCTAATCGCTTGCTTCAATAAAAATTCATCTCCGCTAGTATCATCGATTGAATTCACATCGATTTTAAAACGAATGTCTTTCTTATCAGCATGGCTGCGTTTTGCATCGACTTCTATTTTCACCAAGGTTAATAGATTAACTGATTGGATCTTTTCCAACTTTGTTAAATTTTCCAAAGCGGCAAGTGATAGCAATCTGTCAATCAGGTCCTGCATACGATGTGCGGAGCTGACGATATTGTGCAAAAATTTTCGTTGTGAATTTACTTCCATGTCGCCTTCTTCCAATAACTCTGCTGCACCACGAATCGCCGCTAATGGACTCTTCATTTCATGAGTCAGTGTATGGACATAGTTTTCAATATAAGATTTCCCATCCAATTCCTGTCGCATGGATTCTGTTGCCTCCGCTAATTCAGCCAATTCACGTTCATGAATTTTCGGTAATACCGGTCGTTCACCGCTTCGTACTTTTTGTACGTAACTGGATAATTGCCTGATGGATCTTGTTAACCAATAGGTCAGTAAAGCACCGACACCCAATGCTATTAATAGAATCACACTGCCCTGGGTCAATAACTGTTGATGAGCAAACTCAATAAAAGGTTGGCTACTGGATGTCGGTTGAAAAACCGTTAGAACGCCGATGAGTTGATTATTTTTCAAAATGGGAGCGGCAACATACATCACACTGGTTAAATCATTATTGGCTTCTATACGTGTGGTACGAGCACCGTATTCGCCTTTTAATGTGCGCGACACATCCATCCAACGCGAATAGTCTTTCCCTATTTCTTGTTGATCGCTGTGGAATAACACTTTGCCTTGGGCATCGGTAATGTAGAGCCCCAAATCTGGATATTGTTTTTTCAATTCCCAAATTGATGCATTCATATTCCGCAATCGGTAATGTTCAAATGCCTGACTGAAAAATTGCGAATCCAATTGATCATCATGGGTTTGACTTGCGAGTATTTCTGCCAATAAATTTGCCGTGTCCAGCATGGCATTTTCAGCTGATTGACGAATGATGGGATGCAATTGCCGGGTCGCATTACTAAAAAAGGTAAAGAGCCCTATTCCGACCAACAGGAAATAAACTAAAAATAGTTTCAAGCTTAGCTTCAATTCAGTTCGCCTTTGTCATGTTTACTTGAGGCTGATGCTATAACCAAGTCCACGATGGGTTTTGATAGGATCATCCTGACTATTCACTTCACGCAATTTTGCGCGCAGACTTTTGATATGGGTATCCACTGCTCGCTCAAAACTGGATTCAGGTTCATCCCAAACCTTATCCATCAATTGTGATCGACTGAATATACGTTCTGGATAAGCCAACAAGCTGGCAAGAATTTTTAATTCATATCGCGTAAGACTAATCGCTTGACCGCAATACACCAGTCTCGCTTTATCTTCTTCCAATTGAAATTTTTCTTGTTGTGACCTCTGACTAACCGCCTGCGCAATATTATTTGCTTGTGCATTTTCAGGTTGATTGATTCGTTTGAGTATGGTTTTGACACGGGCGCTAATTTCCCGCGGACTAAAAGGTTTTACTACATAATCATCACCGCCGATTTCCAATCCGATAATTCTATCCATCTCCTCTTTGCGTGCGGTTAAAAATAAAATCGGCAGATTGGCATAATGATGTTTACCTGATCGTATTTTTTTACAAAACTCAAATCCATTTTGATCCGGAAGACCTACATCCAAAATAATAAAATCAATTTTTTCTTGTGTTAATGTTATTTCGGCTTCTTTCACCAGTGATTTCCATGTCACATGAAAACCCTCTGTTTCCAATACATAAATTAACGTATCGGCTATAGCAGCTTCGTCTTCTACAATTAGCACATGTGTTTTCATAAGCTTGTTATTGATCACTTTGTCGTTAATCAGTTTTGGCCAAATCATTTTCTGCCAGTGTAGCACGCACAACGTAACGCAAAGAACCGCCTGCATTTAGTGCATGAAAGGGATAACAGGTAATCAAGGTTAATTCAGCTGTGTGATGCTGAATGTCCAATTTTTGATGATCACTGTCAACCACTTCCATTGACGACACTCTATAGTGATAAATTTTTCCCGAGCGATCCTGCAATTGAATAAGTTCGCCCTGTTGCACTGTTTCCATAAATTGAAAATGTGTATCCCTGTGTGCGGCAACAATAGTATTGCCACTCCGCCCCGGCGCCGCACTTTGATTTAACCAACCGGGGCCAAAAGCCAAGGCTTGACCACTCAGCGAATCCAGCACATAAAATTTTTCGCCAGCAGGTGTGATTAACAATGCAATCGGCCAGGTATCCGCCCAACTCCAAGGTTTTGTGTTCTGACCCGTTTCCAGTGTTTGATTCCAGGCATTGGCAATTAGTAATTGCGCAACTATTGCCTTGCCACTGATCCAATAAGATTTACCCAAACATACGAGCGCTGCGATCAGCAGTAACCGGGAAACCCATTGACTGCTGATCATTGAACCGATTTTGTTTGCACTGGAATTCATCGAAAAATAACCGATCATCGACGAGCCTTTGTCCATTTAATCCAGAAAAAAATCATCAGCATGAACAGCCCCATGAACCTCAGCAATTCAATACCTGCCGCAGTTTGTGGATAGTGGACAGTTTGTGAATTGTTAGCGGTATTCATCGTCGCACCTTTGGGTAGTAAATTAGCAACCTGATCTTGCTTAAGTGGATCAGCCGGATCACGATGAATCACTTCTTCAACAGCAACAAAACTGGTGTAGCGACTTACCAATTGATGTTGCAAAGCGATGTTGGTTATTTCGTCTTCCAATTCAGAGGAATTATTTTCACGCAGTATTTTCGCCATCAAGGATTCAATTTTTGCACGCGCCCATAAGCTGGATATACCATTTTTTTCTTGATAGGCATTTTCTTCGAGTGTCCCAATAGTTGCAGTCCATTGTGTTTTTCCTTGGCCTGACAATCTGATAGCCTCGGGAATAGCATTTAACTTCATCGCCACAATCAAAGGTTCACCTGCGTAAAGATCCGGTATTTTTTGTGGATAAATTTCGGCGTGAATGGTTTCCGGAAACTGAACGTGAATATCACGAAGCAATGGCTTTTCAAGCTGCGAGAATAACTTGCTCATTTCATGCTTGACTTGATCCAGCTGATTAATCGAGGTTTGTGTTCCCCTGCCAAACTCTGCAGCCTTTTTCATAAAATAACTGTTAGGCGCAGAACCAATGCCGACAGTAAATAATCGACTATTGCCCAGCAGCTGATGAAGAATGCCAAACAATTCATCTTCATTGCCCACTGCACCATCGGTAATAAAAATGATTTGTCGCAAATATTCTTCGTCACCCGGCATAGTCAAGGCAGCGCGTAAAGCCGGTGCCATTTCGGTACCACCTGTGGCTTGTAATGAATTCACAAAATCCAGCGCTTCTTGCTTGCTGCGATCATTCACATCTTGCGATTGTGTAAAAAGTACTCTGTGTATGGAATTAAATTCAATAATATTAAAGCGTTGGTGTTCGTTGAGCTGATGAATGGCAAACACCAAACTGGCTTTTGCTTGCTGAATGGATTCACCGCCCATTGATCCCGATGTATCTATAATAAAAATCGTTTCGCGCGCTAAAACACTGTTATCCTTGGGCAGCTCCGGCGGCATAATCATCAGCACACCAAAATATTCATCGCCCATTTTTTCCATAAAAAATGCCGGTGCACTATTAGCTTCAGGGGCAATTTTCCAGCGCAATTTGTAATCCCTATCCATGGCAACAAAATTGTCTCGCGTATTAACTAACCAATCATGTTTTCTTTTCGCCAGTTTTATACCGTGGCTGGCGCTTTCGATACTATTTAATCCTTCAACATTTTCTATCTCTACACTAATGCGCGCAGGATTTGCCATTTCAGTGGAAGTATTATCCTTGGCAATGAAAGGAGCAGCCATAACTGTTTCTGTATCTGTATCGAATTTTTGAAGGGAAATATCCGGAGTGTAACGAGGCGTTAATGTCATGGGAAAAGTGAAACCAAATTCATTGCCTACAGGAACCAAGGTTTCGATATAGGTAATTTCGACCAATATATTTTCCTGCGGCGCAATATTCGCAACCTGGGTCGTAAACAAATTGGGCCTTTGCTGCTCAACCAAACCCGCTTGCTTTCCTTGTTGCAAAGCTTGTTGATAGATCTGCTGTGCTTGTTGCTTTTCGTGTATTTCACCTTTAATTACTCGCTCACCAATCGTCATAGTCATGGCAGTAACCGCCGCCTGCTCTGACAAAGGAAATAAATATTTTCCTTCAACAAAATCGCGGGATTGATTGTAAAAGGTTTGACGCACCACGACTTTGGCAATAGGCCCTGTAATCTTGACTTCAACTTCAGTACCCAATAACAACGCTGGCTTGTAATCCTGCTGGCTTACATCCCGAATCAAAAAACTCCCAGATTGCAACTCTTCATCCGCAACCGCAACTCCAGTCAAAAACAGTACAACAACAATCGATATCATCTGACGAATAGTATTCATAATCTCCCCACTCAACGGACAGCCATTTCCCCATGAATTGGCTCTAAGCACAGACTAAATCGCTTGTGTGAGGAAACTATGTGGTGAATGTGAAGATCTTATATTGTTGTTAAATTGCAAATTCAGAAACAGAACCCAATAGCCAAACCTGAAAACATCAAATACTTGAAATAATGCTGCGCGGAGATATATAGTCGCTGCGTATTAAAGCGTTCACAACATGGAGCAAAAAATGGA
>CAZICR010000165.1:0-6815 GCA_964537795.1 uncultured Cellvibrionaceae bacterium
TGGTCGGCATACGAAAAATTTGGTATTCCCTGATGGATACTCAATATCGCTTCGGGAATTTACAAACTGAAGCCTTATACGAATATCACAAAGATGCACAAACCTACTTAACGCTTGCGTTGGTTATATTTTGTTACCGCTTTATAGTCCGACGGCTGCAAGGTGAGGCAAGTTACCTCACAAAAGATGAGGTAAGCGATTCAAGCGACATTGAGACCCCGCCAGAAAGACTGTTAATCAAAAAACTGGGGCGTGAATTTCTGATTCAAACTGCCGACATTGAATGGATTGAAGCCTCGGGCAACTATGCAAATCTGCATATTAAAAATAGTGTCTACCCTATGCGTATTACTATGGATAAGTTGGAAAAATTGTTACCAACAAACTTTATCCGCATTCATCGTTCAACGATTGTTAACCTTGAACAGATTCAGGATATACAACCGTTGGATACAGGTGATCATCAAGTCACGCTTCACAACCAAACCCACTTAACTCTTTCGAGACGCTACAGGGAATCATTTAAGTTAAAAGTCAGTTTTGACTAAGGTTTAATTTTCGCTTGGTTAAAGCCGTTGCTTGATGACTCATAGGATCATCAGGCCATGGATGACGAGGATAGCGACCACGCATTTCCTTGCAGACTTCAGGATAGGATTGTTTCCAGAAATTTCGTAGATCCGAGGTAATCGCAAGCGGGCTGCCATTGGGGGAAAGCAAATGGATTTGCAAAGTAAATTGTCCTGCACCTAATATTAATTCCTCGCAGCCAAAAAATTCCTGCAATTTGGCTGAAACAACTAATTGTTGATGGCTGTTAATCTCAACAGCAACATATCGCTCGCTAGGCAATTTAATTTTTTCGGGAATTATTTTTTGTATTGACTGAATTGCATCATGTCCCAGATAGAAATTAAACGCAATCATCCAGGGAAGCTTATCCAATTTGGAGTCAATGGTTAAAAAAGGCGATAACCATTGATGAATATTGCGAGTCAAAAATTCATCACTTAATTCAGGTAATATCATCAATGACTTTTCCTGAATCATTCGGGCACGCAATAATAAATTCAGGGATTGCTCGCACCAACCTAATTGGGTAATACTTTTTTCATTTGCCAGCTGCTGTAGATAATCGCCGAGCCTGCTACCAATGTCAGATGCAGAAATGGATCGATACTCTTCTTCAATGACAACACCACCCATCCACCATGAATGATGCTCGCACCAGGACTGCTTAAATACCAATTGTGTATGCAACTGACTTAATGCTTTTTGCTGGACAGAATTTAACTCTAACGAAAATCCCAAACCGCGTGATTGTTTTCCCGTAGCATCAATGATCGGGAATACAGCCCATGATGATGACAGGTTTTGTAATGCAGAAAGGCTCATACCGGAATTTAATCGATATCTACCAGATTCCATTAAAAAACCAATGCGATCAGAAAAAGCTTTAGCCAAATCAAAACTATCAATAGGCCCTTCAATTATTTTCAATTGCAAATAGCTTAACCAACGCTTTTGTTGCATCTGCCAATAGCTATTTTTATTACGCTCATTTATAGCTACAGACTGCCAATCGGCATCAAGAATATTCGCAGTAAAATCAAAATGAATAACCAAAGCCAATAGCATTAATTCATCGCTAATGGTTGAATCCTGTGAAATTAATAAGGCGGCAACGCGTGGAGATGTACCTAGTTGACTCACCCTTTTTCCGGATTCTGTAATAGCATTTTGTCGATCCAGAAAATCCATTTTGCGTAACTCCTGTTGTGCATAATCCAATGCCAATCGATTCGGCTTTTCTATCCACTGCAAATCTTCAACAGGGCTTGCCCAATGTGCCAAACGTAAAGCCAAGGGCAAATAATCAGTCGATCGTATTTCCGGTAAATCTGCAGCAGTTAATTGTGTATCTTGCGACCATAAACGAATACAAATACCAGCTTGCACACGCCCTGCCCTACCTCGCCGTTGATCAGCACTGGATTGGCTAATCATACTGGTACGCAAATTGGAGATTCCAGTACGTTGTTCATAATCAACCCGGCGCATCAAACCGGAATCAATTACTACAGTGACATCTGGAATAGTTAAGGAAGTTTCTGCAATATTGGTTGATAAAATAATGCGAGCACCTTCGCTCTCATCAAGTGCCTTAATTTGTTCAGATGAATTAACACGGCTATGCAAACAGAGAGTTTTATGTTGCGGAAAACGATTATTTAATTCCGCACGACAATTTTCAATCTCTTTCCATCCCGGCAAGAACACCAGGCAACAACGCGATTGCCAATCACCAATTTCATCTAATGCACGCAAAACCTGTTGCGATAAAGTTTCATCATTGTATTTTTGTTGCTGTGGATTTTTCCTTTTCGGTAAAAATCGAGTTTCAACCGGAAATTGTCGGCCAGGTGTAAACAGGCGTCGTTGAATTAATTTCTGCAATGCTGGATCAGGCGTCGCACTCATCAAAACCAATCGAAAATCATCACGCAAAACACTGACTTCTTGTAAAAACACAAACGCCAGATCCTGATTCACGCTGCGCTCATGTACCTCATCCAATATCACACAACCAACACTATCCAAGGTCGGATTATGTAAAAGATGCTGCAATAAAATTCCCGGAGTCATCAACAACAATTGCGTTGATGCCGATTGTCGATTGTCAAACGGCACCTGATAACCCACTCGATCACCCAAATTATCCTGCGTGTGAAAATAATCATTCGCCAATTCTGTTAATCGCTTCGCCAAGGCCAAAGCTGCCAACACTCGCGGCTGAATCAACCAAACTTGCTTTCCTTTTGATAATTTTTCTAAAACCCAAAGCGGCACCAGAGTTGATTTACCAGCGCCGGGTTCAGCTTCAATTAATAAAGGAGATTGATCCAATAATGAAAAAAAATCATTTCGCAGGGATGATATGGGTAAGGAGTTTAAATCCATGACCACTAAAAACACCCAACAAAGGTATTCAAGGTTAATCGACCTTTTCGTGGATCGGGACTAAAGTCGAAATCTTTGGCTATATTTCCTGAATGTAGACTGGTACAGCGGTACATGATGAAGCGATTGAAATTAGCCGGGTAGCTGGCGATTTGTTCGAATAATTCGTTGCTACCATTCATATATTGTTTTGGCATGGATTTATTTTTGGTTGATTCATTTAATGATGAAGAAAATTCTTCTATGCGTTGCGCATTAAGATATTCGAAGCCAGTGCCTCTATGGCGATAAAGAGAAGTTCCACCTTTTTCTTTTCCACATAAAAAATAGACCGACGCTAGCTCACTCATATTTAATGAATCAAAGTGGGGTATGGACTGCACCGGTTTTAACTGAGAAGGATCTGTCGTTACTAGTGAATAACTACTATCGATAGTTCTAATGTGTTGATCACGCAAACCAAACTCTTTCGCCAGTATAGGCCTTAAATGCTCGTACAACGCTTGCATATAAAAATCCGGGGCAGACTTTCTAACGCCGGGGTACATAGAGTCCGCTGTATTAAAGTTTCCATACTGGCAACAGTAATCAATCAGCAATTCAGGCTTATCTAAAAAATTATCAATAATTAATACGGGTTGTTGTTCGTTACCCACATACTCGACGGTGTAATTGAATTCAGCGTGTTTATTGAACATTAGATTTGACCTGCTTCTGTTTCTGTTTTTATTTGTAAATTAATAGGTCAATCTTAACCCAATTGAAGTCTGCCTGCCTAACCCTGGCTCAAAAGATCTACCGTTAGCTTGATTTACGATAACTGATCCAACATAAATTTTGTCATAAAGATTATTCACTCTGACCCACCAATCCAGATTTGACCAAGCTGTTTTGCCTTGAAGCGAAAAATCCCAAACTTGCCATGAGGGAGCAAATACCAGATTATTATCCGCAGCGGCTACTTTATCACGGTATCTGGTACTAAGATGGAGCAACAAAACATCACTCGCAAAAGGTGAATAACCCAAATCTGCTTGATACACATTTTTTGCCAATCCCGGTAATTGATTATGATTCCATTGACCTTGGGTAAATTCCGCTTGCAAGTATTGCGCACTCAAACTGACTTGCCAGTAATCATTGAATTGGTAACGATTGAATAACTCAACACCTTGACGTTGTGTTTGTTGCGCATTACGAAAACTGGTGCGACCATTGATGGATTGATCAACTATGATTTCATCGTCAGTCAGTATGTTAAATTGGGAAATCTGCCATAACCATTGCTCTGTTGTGAAATTAAAACCCCATTCGACTTGTCGATTTTGGCTTGAACGCAAATCAATATTTAAACCCGTTGCGTTGGTTTTGTAAGCCATTTCAGTCAAGGTTGGTGTTTCATATCCACTACCAATGCTGGCAAATAATTTCCAGTCCTCTGCAAAAGAATATTCAATACCAGTAGCAAAAGCACTTTCGGAAAAGTCAGTATCACCGGAATCATCAGGATTCACAACTTCGCCATTATTACTGCGAATAAAAAAATCATCGACTGAAAAATCCAGTTGACTGTAACGAAAACCCAAAAAGGTTTTAATATTGTCACTTGGCTGAAATCGTAACAGTGTGTATAGATCTCGATTATTTACGTCGCCTTGCTCATCGCGACGCAAATCACCAGCCATTCCAAAATTATTGACAAAACCTTGTCGATTATCCTGCATCTTTGTTAATTCAGTTCCAACACTTAATTGCCAATCGCGATTGAACCAGAAAAAATCCTGAGTGAAGGTTGCATTTACACCAATCACTTTTCGATCCAAATCGACCACACCCCCGGCAGAAGTTAACGCATCACCAGCAAAGCCCAAATATTGCGTAATTTCACGGTCACTTTGCCAAAGACCTAACTGCCAACGTCTATCGCCATTTGTTTTACGTAAGCTAATGGATGTTTGTTGGTTGTCGACTTTTTTGCGGGTATCAAACGTCATGGCGGCAGAATTTTCCTGAAAAGGATTTTGCCCAAATTGTTGCGGAGTTAAACCCAAGGGATCTTCCAATAAAGGATCACGGCTCACATCATGCTTAATAATCCAATCCCAATCATTGTTTGATCGGTAATAAACTGCAACTGATGCTTGTTCGCGTTCTGCTTTTGAATGAGGTCTGTCAGTGTCGGATTCATAGCGATTGATTTGTGACGCGACAGCCAGATTATCTTGTCGCCAATTTGCATTAATCAGTGCGTTTTGTTGATCCTGATCTGACAAACTGAATTGTGCATCGATACCGGATTTTTCCGGTTGCTGCGTTGTAAACGAAATCACACCCCCCGGACTATTGCCATACAAAGCCGCAATAGGGCCACTAATCACTTGTACTTGTTGAACACGATTCAACTGTACGCTGGACAATTGACCTTGACCATCCGGTGTTGAAATGGGAACACCATCAACTAACAAATCAATTCCACGAATACCAAATGCTGAACGTGCACCAAAACCCCGTAAACTGATGCGTGTATCTTGTGCAAAGTTACTGCGCGAATCAATTTGTAATCCGGGTAAGCCGACCAGCACATCGGCAACTTCTGTCAGTCCTGGCTTAAAATCTTTTTGTGTATTCTTTAATTGACTCGCTGATAAAGATAATGCTGATTGACCAGCTTCAACAATTAACACCTCAATATCTTCTGCATAAATCATCGAAGACTGAACAAAAATCAACAACATTAGCGCAGAGTGTTTTATTTGCATCATTATTTCCTGGAAAATTTCGTTAGGCTTTGCAGACATTGGGTGCATTCTGGCGAAAAATAATATAGTTTTCATTAAGAGTTTCAGATCGAGTGCAATAAATTCATTTTGTCTGTAACTAATCGTCGGGAAATGTAAATGCTATTGCGGGTTATTTCCCTGCGTACTAGCCTCCGAATTGAGCATCATTCCACTACTTCACTTTTTTAATGGGTTTATTCATGCTTGATTTTATAAATCGCCTGTCGCGTCGTCAGCGTTGGTTGTCGGGTGTTAGTTTGGTACTGATCATATTACTGGTGTGGTTTTTTGGTTTCCGCGAATCCCAAGGCAAACGCCCACCACCCTCAAATCCCTGGATGGGGCCAACCCCCGTACATGTTGTACCCGTCACTGAAAACGATTTGAAAGTCAGTATCAAAGCCATAGGCAGTGCGACACCAATTAATACAGTGACTGTTCGCAGCAGAGTCGCCGGTAATTTAGTCAGGTTGCTGTTTAAAGAAGGCCAATTGGTCAAAGCTGGTGAATTATTAGCTGAAATTGACCCTGTACCCTATCAAATCAAGTTGGCGCAAGCAGAAGGTACATTGCAACAAACACGGGCCCAATTAAAAAATGCGGAAGAAGATCTTGCGCTCTATTCACGCTTGCTCACCCAACAATCCATTGCCAAACAACAATACGACAAACAACAAGCATTGGTTGACCAACTGCGAGGAACCTTAAAAAATCACACCGCCCAATTGGATGATGCGCGTCTGCAACTTTCCTATACACGAATCACCGCCCCCATTTCCGGCCGCACTGGTTTGCGTCGTGTCGATGTAGGTAATCTGGTCAGCACAGGGGATAACAATGGATTGGTTACCATCACCCAAACACAACCCATTGCGATTGTTTTTACCATCCCCGAAAACCAACTGATTGCGGTACGCAAAGCTTATTCCGAAGCCCAAACTGCAAAAGGTACTCTGGCTGTTGAAGCATGGGATCGCAGTGAGCAGAACCTATTGGCGACAGGTCAGTTGACGACTTTGGATAACCAAATTGACACCGCCACTGGTACGCTTCGGCTCAAAGCCGAATTTGATA
>CAZICR010000166.1:0-6766 GCA_964537795.1 uncultured Cellvibrionaceae bacterium
CTCACCTGCGCTCTCTTTACTCTCCCGACCAGGTGAAACAGGAATAGCCGTACGTCGTATTGCGATCTTAATCAGCGATGGGGTTGACCAAAAATCTGTATCTACTCTCTACGATAATTTGCTGAAAGATGGCGCAGTGCCGAGACTGGTTGGCCCGCGCTTGGGCAAAGTAAAAACCGACAATGGCAGCACACTGGATATTGAAATCACATTGGAAGCGGGACCTTCGGTGCTCTACGACGGCGTGATCATTATTCAAGGTGATGAGTCGCTCCAAGACAACGCTGATGCACTCGATTTTGTGCGGCAACAATATCGTCATTGCAAACCGATTTATGTAATCGGTGACGATTTATTTTTAGGAATTGCAGGGGTTCCCTCAACCTTTGCCGATGGCACTGCTGATCCAGCAATCATTATTGATCAGGAAAAAATGCAAAGTACATCGCTCGCACAATTTAAAACTGCGCTCGCGGGACACCGTTCATTTGAGCGTGAAAAAGCCCGATCCATATTTATTTAATTATTGTAGGAAGTTTACCGCTCTATGTTAGATGCAGCACCGAGATGCATTCACTATTCACTTATAAATAGGTAAGGCTCGAACTGGAGCTGTTACTTAAACAAAAAATCCGGAGATTGATATGGCAACCGCACAAAAGAAATCAGTTAGTACAGAAAAAGCCCCTAAAGCACAAGAAGCGACCGCATTACTCATAGCAGATCATAAAGCAGTCAGCTTGCTGTTTGAACAATACGAAAGCGCTAAATCTTCTACCAAAAAGAAAGCGCTCGTTTCACAAATTTGTACTGAGTTGACAGTACATGCACAAATTGAAGAAGAAATTTTCTACCCTCAATTAAAGGAAGCATTGAAAGATAAAGGATTAATTCCAGAAGCAATTGTTGAGCACGCAACACTTAAAGAACTAATTGCTCAAATAGAAGATGGTGAACCTGATGATGAAATGTATGATGCCAAAGTGAAAGTATTATCTGAATACGTTAAGCATCACGTAAAAGAAGAGCAAAATGAAATGTTTCCAAAAGCTAAAGCGAGCAAACTCGATATGTATGCCATTGGCGAGCAATTAGTACAACGTAAAGAAGAACTATTAGCCAAGCAATAAACTTTTACCTGAAAAGGATTAGCAGAAAGGATGTTATCAGAGAGAAAGGGAATTCTCTCATCGATTATTCTCTCCAAAAACACATCGTCTATTTTTTTCTAAAAAAACCTCATCAAGGTTACGTGCAACCAAGGATTTATCTGCAAACCCTTGTAGAAATTTTGACAAGCACTGATAGGTAACTTCAGGATGATTATGCTCGGGTCTTCCGTCGTGCATTAATACAATATCTCCCGGCTTTATTTTATCAAGCCGCCTTGCAATACCCTCTTTGGTTCCGAATATTCCCCAATCCATAATACTGCGATTCCATAAAACCGTCGTCATTTGCTCAGCATTAGCTTGCATACGCATCGGAGTAGATAAACGACCAAAGGGTGGACGAAACCATTGCGGTGCAAATCCGGTGATATCTTTAATAATCTTGGTTGTTCGCTCTATTTCATGTTTTGCATGTTTGGAGGAAATCATCCATGGATGATGATGACTGTAAGTGTGGTTGCCAATGCTATGCCCTGCTTTCATCATTTGTTCAAGTAAATAAGGAAAATGTTCAGCGGCTTTACCCAATACAAAGAATGTTGCTTTTACATGATAGTCCGCAAGCAAATCCAGTATTTTTTGTGTGTAGCGGGGATCCGGACCGTCATCAAACGTTAAACAAATCGGTGCGTCGCTATTTTCTGAATGGTCAAATGCTGAAGTTGTGCGTATGGGTTCAATCAACCCTGCATTAAGCACAGAGTCAACCATGGAAAAGTTGAGCATTATTAAGTTCCTGCGAGACCAAGCGTTTTCGACTGATGAATTTCAAACTGATTAATTGATTGCCTCTTAGAAAAATTGTTCAGCAAGGTCTGGCGAGTTAACCAATAGGCATGGGGTTCAATACGATGTGTTTCTTGCATAGCAAGATGAGGAAAAAAAGTGTTCAATAGAACAGTAAAATAAAATTTCCGAATAATGTTTAACATTGAATCAGGGACTTTCTCTATTTCGAAACCTAATTTTTCTCCATGTGGAGGCAACCAACTGACGCCATGAAACGCCTTCACATTATTGAATCTTTCATTTTCGTCAATATCTTTGGCAAGTTGTTTAAATGATGACAATATCAATCGTCGAAAACGTAAAGCATTACGTGTATTTTGCTTGGGGTCATTCGATGAATGGGTAAAGCACTCGCGATTAAAATGAATAATTGCCAAACAGTCTCCAGACTCTATCCAGGTGCCGTCATCCATGATACGGCTCTCGCCAGAAAATTTTTCGAAAGAAAAACTTAACAAATCATCAAATCTTTCTACACTATGTTTACGCCGCCAATAGGCATCATACCAACAGAGAAATCGATAAAATATTTTCATAGATCACCTACTACTGCCTTTTTTGAAAACAATTCCCTTTTTTGCATCATATCTTCCACTTCTGCCACCACGGCTTGTGCAGCATGGGGGCGACCCAGTCGCTGTGCCCGTTGTTTCATATTTTGCAAAGTTTCAGCATCACTGAATAATCCGGATAAAACTTCGGGTAGTTGTTCCGGCTCTACATGCAAGCCAACACCTTTAGATTCTAAAAACTGAACATTGTGCAACTCTTGCCCGCCCAAACAACAAGTGGCAATAAAAGGTCTTCCACAAGCGAGAGTTTCGCTCACTGTTAAACCACCAGGCTTCCCCACCACTACATCCGCAGCGCACAATAATTCGCTCATATTTTCGCGCCAGCCATACAAGTAAAAACGATTTTGGTATTCGTGGGTAAGTTGCTGCAATGCATTCATATCATTGTTTCCAGCAGTAACCAGCACTTGATATTGATGCTGCTGGTCTTGCATCAAACGCTTAAGTGCTTCCACTACACCTATACCAAACAATCCACCTGTTATTAATACTGTGGGAACTTGCTTAAGGCCTAAATCCCGACGCGCTTTTTCCTGTGTCGGAAGATTTGCAAATTCAGGCATTAATGGAATACCGGTTACCCGAACAAGATTTTTATCGACGCCTTGCTGCTCTAATGATTCAGCAACTTCATTGTGACTAACACAATATAAATTTGTGGTGTCGCGCACCCATACACCGTGCACTCCAAAATCCGTCAGCACACCTATTAGCGGCTGCTTAATGGCACCTTTTTGAATTGAATGTGATAGCAAAGCATTGGCATACATTTGGGTGGCAATTAAAAAATCCGGTGCGTATTCGTTAACGAATTTTTTTAGCCGCGATGACAAAATACTGAATATCAATACCAATAGTCCCTTCATAAGTAAACGCCCGGTAGGAATTCGATTGCGATTGCAGATACCATTGATCAAGGTATTGAACAATGCACTGTCGAAGCTTTTGTAATATGCGGGAAGAGAAAATCGTGATCGCGAAAATGCTTCAGGAAATGAACGATTTTGCTGTTCATCAAGAAAATCAATCAGATGTTGGTCAGCGGGAGATTTTCCGGCAAGTTGCCGATAGAAATCTCTGTCGAGATCATAAAGCTTTTGATAAAGCTCCGGTTGCTCTGCCGTCATTTGCAAATATCCACCCTGAATTGCTGTACTGACCTGCTCATCAATAAGACTGGTGATATTTAGATATTTTGTTTCAATTTCCGGATATTGGGATCTAAGCGCCAGATCAATCGCTTCAGCAGCACGCGTGTGCCCGTAGCCAGGACTGGAAGTAAGAAATAAACATTTCACAATAGTTCCTTTTAGAACCTCAAGTTCCTCCAGAGTAACTTTTGCAATAAGTTTCATCGGTACGCTAAGTAACATACTGTCAAATCCCGCACAGAAATTTCCGATCAATCAGGCGATATTTTGCGTTTAAAATTTCGCGCGCGCGATTATCCAGATAGAAAACTGTCAACTGTGTTAGATACCCAACAGACGCACCTTATCCATTCAATCAATCTTCAATTCCTTTATACAAAAAGAGAAAATTATGAACACTTACGAAGAGCGCGTGCGTGAATTTGCCCAGCAAATATGGGAGTCCGAAGGGCGACCTATCGGGCAGGAATGTCGCCATTGGGACATGGCCTGTAAAATGGCGGAAGGACTCAATAATGCAGATACAGATGTAATAGGCAGTGGGCAAATCCTCAGTGTCATTTCTCCAGAAGAGCCATTTAATACAGAACCTGTACCAGAAATTGATCCCACACCACCAGTACAACCTGATGTTCCTGTAGATCCATCTCCTCATCAACCGATTCAGCCAACTGATCCCGTACAACCCGGTAACCCCTTCCAACCCATTCAACCACAGGCAACCCGGCAAACGACCAAGACGGAAAAATCAGTGAATATAAGGAACCAAAATAAAAGACATAAACCTGCGAAAGGAGATAGAGCAACTAAAGAGACGACTGCATAGACCAAAAAAATGAGCGCAGCAAGGAGAAATGCGCTCCGCTCTACCCTTGATGGCTGCCAATCATCAACTGACGCAATTGCTGGCGCACAACATTTTTTGCAATCTCGCCAGGATGATTGTTACGACGTCTTTCCTCACCTGCTTCAAAATAAAAATCTTCATTAGGCGAATTTCTTTTGCAACTAACATAAGATTTTCGAGGTTGTGCACGAAGCACATTCTTTTCTACATCAAAATATTTTTTCATGCTTAAGTCCACCTGTAATATCGCTAATGTGCGTTATTAATTTATCCAGATTTCAATTTTTGTACGCAATGTGCCTGCATTAAAACCTGTACCCGTGCCAAACACTAAAGTGGTTGTACTGTTCAGTCAGTACGCCAACTCACATAAATATAAAGTTTTTTGTTGCATGAAATTTTTATGTGAGCTTTCGTACAGACCGTACCCTCACTACTTTATATATTAGCGATGAAATAAACAGTAATTACTAATATTCCTATATGACTGTTATTTTCTCAGCTAATCAAAATCGTATATTTTTATTATTCCGTCTTTTAACAATGCGTGGAGATACAAACATGAACAACTATGAAACTCGTGATACTTATGGCATATATAAAACTGACCATAATAATGGCCCAGGCCCAAGGCTGATGGGCGCAGACACATTAATAGGCAATGAGGTTTGCAATCTTGAAAACGAGGGCATCGGTGATATAAAAGAAATCATGCTGGATGTTTCCAGTGGCAATATCGAATATGCCGTGTTGTCTTTTGGTTCTTTTCTCGGCATGGGTGAAAAACTTTTTGCAGTACCCTGGAGTGCATTGAAGCTAGACACTGAAAACAAACGCTTCCTACTCAACATCAATAAAGAAACTTTAAAAAATGCACCTGGATTCGATAAAGACGACTGGCCGAATCTGGCTGACAAAAGTTTGGCCAATGATCTCCACTCCTATTATGGAACCAAACCTAACACCAATAGTATTCGTAACTAACTTACATTAAATGCAAACATACAAACTCTCACTTGAGGGTTTGTTTTTCATTTGTATTCATCTGGCAATTTGCATAATGCAATTAATCAGATGATTGACTGGAGATTGAAATGGATACACAAATTACACAACGTCTGGATGATAATTATCATGAAGATCTGATTTCCACTAACAGCGCCGTTTCATGGCCTGCTGTTTTTGCAGGAGCAGTGGCATCTGCGGCCTTATCACTTATTTTATTATTTCTTGGTACAGGTTTTGGACTTACATTGGTATCACCTTGGTCAACCGAAGGCATTAGTGTCACCAGTTTTGGTGTATCGAGTGTTTTGGGAATCACGCTAATATCATTAATAGCTTCAGCTCTGGGAGGCTATCTTGCTGGCAGGCTAAGAACGCGTTGGACAAATACGCTGCATGACGAAGTTTTTTTTCGTGACACCGCACATGGATTTTTGTCATGGTCAGTCGCCACACTGGTTACAGCGGCACTGCTCACATCCGTGATCGGAACAATTATTGGTGGCGGCGTTAAAGCCGGAGCATCTGTCGCGAGCGGTGCAGCTAGTACGGCGACAGCTTTGGTTGCCAATAGTGAAAAGGGAAATCCTCATGGGAATCCATTGCCCTATTTGTTGGATTCCCTGCTGCGGAAAAGTGATACAGCATCTTCGAGCCATAATGCACCAATCCCACAAAATCTTTTAGATACGACAGCAAATACCCCCCATGATACATCGCGACATAATCCACCCAAAGGAGAACTTACGCGCATTTTTATTAATGCAGTGACAACAAGTTCCTTGCCTGAAAATGATTTGAAATACGCAGGACGATTAGTCGCAGAATATGCGGAGATAGATCAACAAACTGCAGAAAGGCGTGTGGTGGAGACTTTTACGCTCTTGCAAATCAAATTAATTCAAGCAGAGACAGAAATAAAAGAAGCAGCTGATAAGGTACGCAAGGCATCCGCCTATTCTTCACTGTGGCTATTTATTTCCTTGTTAGCCGGGGCATTTATCGCAAGTTTAATGGCCGTTTATGGAGGAAGGCAGCGCGATCTTTAATTAAATTAATCAATTCTAACCAAGAGAAAAATTATGCGTTCAATATTACTGTATTTTTTGGGTATTCCCATTCCCATTATCATCCTGATTGCTATTTTGATGTAAAAAATTAATCCATGTTTTGTAGTGGCCAATTAAGGGGCCCTACAAACAAGGCTTTAAATAGTGATTCTATTCT
>CAZICR010000167.1:0-6753 GCA_964537795.1 uncultured Cellvibrionaceae bacterium
TTATGAACAGTATTTCCTGCAGGAGTCTGTTCAGGGGTCAGTTTTAAATGTGATACGACCCTACTTTCCCCTAAATCAATTTGAATCCAGCTACTAGCAAATTTTCCTGAATTCCAAACCGTCTGCATGTTTCCATCGATTGCATTGGACGGATAATTATTTCTATATGTTGAACTAGCTGACACAGAGCTATTCTGTAAATTAATTTTAGTATTGGCAAAAATATTTGTTGAAAAAAAATTAAAAATAAAATTGAAAATAACTTGTTCATGATTTTATAGATTCCTAAATTTAAAATTTTTAATATGGTAATTTTTTACAAAATTTATCTGTCGATGCCCGTATAAATACCCCCCTCTTTTACGTAAACTTATAATCTATTATAACTATTAATTCGGCAATATAGATAATCCAGTAGAACAGCACAATTACCCGAGAGAAATTCAGCCTCTTCTAAATTCTAAGTGGGTTGCAAGTTCAGATGATGGTTTACTTTGGAAAAATTTAGCTTTCCCGCCAGCAAAAAAATGACAGTCTTAATCGTTTGAAATTTGCGGTAACCGGGAGCTTTTCTCTTAGCTGCTTGAAAGAGTCCATTTAGGGCTTCTAAAAATCCATTATTGATACGTGTTCGTGCCCAAGACACAATTCCCTGTAAGTGGCCTTTTATCATTTTAGCAACGGATTTTATTTCATTGACCTTTGAACGGTTCACGCAAGTAATCCAATTCAACAGGGTGGCCCTCAAGAAGTTTGATTTGTTTGCATTGCAATATTTTCCGCAAGTCAACGCATCTCGACTCTTCAATAAATTCCAGCGCATACCTTTAAGCGCACTATTTTCTCGCTGCTCTTTACGACGTTTTTTGTCCAACGCCTCAGATGCTTTTACTATCACATGGAATTTAGCGCGATAATTCGGCCTCCGTGCACTTCTGCGCCGGGACCAATATCAATCACAACCATTTTCAACAGCGCATTAAATTTTTAATTGACATTAATTTAACGAATTGCGGCGTCAAAAATTAACATTGAGTGTAAAAAATACATGTTGATCTTTGTTTGTTCGGATTCTCGTTGAATTGGACGCAATGCTTAATATCTGATACTGAAATGATACTGTTATTGTTAATTTTGGAGTTAGGATTGAACCAATGTTTTTAACAAATCAGGCAAAAAAATAAAAAGTTGTTTGGAGTCAATCAGTGGATCTTATCGGGCAGACCATAGGACTTGTTCAAAGTAAATTGAATCAATATTTTAAAAATATTTACTTTGATAATGAAGACAAAGTAATTATTTCAAATATTGTGAAGCAAGACGGGAGCCCTTATGAAGAAGCTAAAGACAAACTGGTTATTTTTTTGGCGAATATGCAAGCTGAAACAATAGTAAGTACTTTTTCAAAGGATAAATATGTTGATGGAAATAAATATGTCACAGTTACTCCGCCGGTTTATCTCAATCTCTATTTGTTGTTTTACGCGAATTATGCTGATGCGAATTACAGAAGCGGACTTGGAATGATATCCGGAACTATATATTTTTTTCAGCAAAATCCTGTTTTTACACAAAACAGTTTGCCAGGTTTGAATTCGGTGATTGATAAATTAACGTTTGAAATGGTGAATATGGATATAGCAGATCACAATTATTTATTGAATCTGGTTGGTGCAAAGTATCTGCCATCAGTACTTTATAAAGTACGAATGTTGCCGTTTATTGGGCAGTCGATCAAAGCGCAAACGCCTGCAGTAGCAGGATTGCAAGACCAAGCAGAGCCTGAAGAAGACTGATGTGAGGATAACGCGCCATGAAAAATCTGCCAAATAGTCGTGCATTTGAAAGATCCACATTCTCATCTTTTAAAAAATATGCAGGCGATTCTGACATAGGCGTAGATTCCAGAAAGTACAAATATAAAACGCTAATGCAGGTGAGCATTTGCAATCCCTATTACAACGAATCCAATGGGCAATGTCAGGATTTTAATATCTACCCAACGTCCGCCACACTATCACTGATGAAGAAAATAGGTTTGATTTTTAAAGAAGAAAAGACCGGATTTTTAGTTCTTTATAATTCGCGCGCTGAAGAAAGGTTACTTCGATATTTAAAAAATCAGGGTAGTGTATTGGGTAATTGGTCTAAATTATCATTTGTAGCTGCACTTAATAATCCATTTTTTGTCAATTTTACTGATCTTCCATTTAGTGTGAATCTGATTGAAAAAAATATCTATTTATCAAACCAAATGGCACATCAATATCTGGAAAGTATTCTATTAAATTCTGGAGATTATGTTTCTCCAGATGTAAGAAATTTTACTGATGTAATTTCAACGCAATATGTTGCCCCATTTCAAGTTGAAATTAATGGAAAAAGCCTAGTTGCCAAAAAAATAAAAGTGGTGGATCTATCGGGCGAGACGGTCTTTTGTAAAATAAAAGACCCGACGTTGGAGGTCGTATATTTGGATTTTTCTGTGCTCCCGGAAGGTTTGTATTCCATTCAGTGGTTCAACAACAAGGACGAAGAAATTTTTCAGAAGCAGGTGATATACACAGCAACTTATCCAACACCTTTGTGTTTTATTGATTTGTTATTTTGTTGCCCAACAGATACTGCGAGCGGAATTTATCCTGTGATATTTGATGCGGTTGGCGGCCATGTGGGTACAGTGAGCTACCAATTGAAATTCAAGGAACGAAAAATCCGTTGGGTTTACTGGGTTGTGCCGTCAGTGCAATCGGTCGAGAACATGCGCATTAAACCAGATGGTACATCTGACATCAGTTTTTCTGATCCTCAACCCGGCTATATTCCGACAGGACAAAAAGCCTGGAGTTTTGTGTCTAACCAAACAATACCTATGCAAGAGCGATCACCGCTTCGTTTTAAGTTGGTAGATCGCCTCAGTTGCCAGTGTGAATTTACGTGTGAATGCAAGAGCAGGGTAGTGGTGAATCCCATGCCTCTGGTTTCAAGCACCCAAGTATTAAGTCGGTCAGGTAAGGGCGGTCCCGCCACAAAAAACGATAAATATTCAGAGGTCTATGTGTATGTATAGAACTCTGCAGTTGCGTCACGAAATACAGCGGTATCGTATGAATAACAGGTTGCTTGCAATAAAAATTAATTAACCACGAGGATATTACTATGTCAGTAGTTACAAGAAAGACTCCCGGTGTTTATGTC
Source organism: uncultured Cellvibrionaceae bacterium (assembly GCA_964537795.1). GTDB lineage: Bacteria > Pseudomonadota > Gammaproteobacteria > Pseudomonadales > Cellvibrionaceae > Cellvibrio. The sequence goes on from CAZICR010000167.1 coordinate 3,199, forward strand.
ACGGAACTTGATGCTTTTCCGCCGTCGATAGTGGGAGTTGCCACTGCTATTCCCGCTTTTATTGGTTATACGCAACGGGCAGATATCAGTGGAAAACCGATTATCAATAAGCCGATAAAAATAGAATCAATGGTTGACTATGAATCGATATTTGGTGTGGGCTTCAAGCCCGTTTACAACATAGAAGATGCAGCTGCAAACGCAGCGCAAACGGGCGACTATGACTTCAAGGTCATGGATTCCACAAGCAAAACCGAAAAATATTATCTGTTGAAGCAGACAGTTGGTTCGACATTTAATTTGTACAACAGTATGCGTCTGTTTTATGCCAATGGTGGTGGGGCATGTTATGTGGTCTCGGTTGGTGATTACACGAACGGCGGGCAAGCTCCAACAGGTGTCACCATTGATGACCAAAAGCTTATCGCCGGGCTTAATGCAGTGGCGGAACAAAAGGGGCCGACCATGTTGGTTGTGCCGGATGCGGTGTTGTTAGCCAATGACAATAATGCCAATAAGCCTTGGGAATCATCAAAATTCCAAACGGTGACCAGAACCATGTTGTCGCAATGTGGAGCGCTTCAGGATCGCGTTTCCATACTCGACGTGTACGGTAGTCAATACTCTAGCAAGACAGATCTCGATGCAATTATCGAACGTTTTCGTCTTGATGTTGGCAATGAGTGGCTCAATTACGGTATGAGTTATTTTCCATTCCTGGATACAACCGTAGTTCCGGTTAGCGATTTCAATTATTTGAATATTGATCAAACGACCACAACCTTAAAAGATGTATTGACCTGGGAAAATGACAATCTTTACGGTCAGGGGACTGCAAGAAACCTGGCGATACAGTCAGATATCGACAAGATGGCAACAACAAGTGTCGAACCTGATGTCACTAAATTAAATCAAAACCTTACCGCCTCATTACCGCTCTTAACCAACATCCTGAAAGTGATTGTGAATAAAAATGATGTGTTGCCTCCCAGTGGTGCAATGGCTGGCGTTTTTACTGCGGTTGATACCAATAAAGGTGTTTGGAATGCGCCTGCGAATGTGACGTTAAATTCTGTAGCCCAACCTTCATTTAAGCTCACTGCTGATCAGCAAGGCGACTTGAATGTGCCTGTGGATGGTAAAGCGGTTGATGCCTTGCGGGAATTTCCCGGGAGAGGAACTGTTGTTTGGGGTGCGCGCACGCTTGATGGAAACAGTAACGACTGGCGTTACATTCAAGTGAGGCGCACGCTTATCTATATTGAGCAGTCAATAAAAAATGCAATGGATCCTTTCGTATTTGCAGCGAATGATAGTAATACTTGGGTAAAAGTGACATCGATGGTATCTGCTTTTTTACAGGGTTTATGGTCTCGAGGTGGATTGCTGGGAGCAACAGCTTCCGAAGCATTTACTGTTCAATGCGGATTAGGCAGCACCATGACACCTCAAGATGTCCTGGAAGGTTACATGATTGTTCAGGTGACGGTACAAATGATTCGGCCAGCTGAATTTATCGAATTGACGTTTAAGCAAACCATGCAGGGAATAAGTTAATCAATTTTTTTATTAGAGTCGGTAGCCCGGATTAATGAATGCGTTATCTAAAAAATATTCACATTAATTTAACGAAAAAAGGCAGGTACTATCATGGCAGGTGAAGTGCAAAACAATATTTGGCCCTTACCCAAGTTTTACTTTTCCGTCACTCTTGGTGACAACGATGCAGTAAGCTTTCAAGAAATTGATGGGCTTGAAAGTGAAACGCAATCTATTGAATACCGACATGGAAACAGCCCGGTATTTTATCCAATCAAAATGCCTGGATTAGGGCGCGTAGGAAACGTGACTATGCGCAAAGGTATTTTTGTCAATGATTCAACTTTTTGGGATTGGTACAACGAAATCAAGATGAACACTATTGCTCGTCGTACGGTGGTGATCAGTTTGCTTGATGAGGGTGGTAATCCAAAAACAACCTGGACACTGAACAACGCTTGGCCAACAAAAATTACAGGTACTGATCTCAAATCAGAAGGTAATGAGGTGGCGGTTGAATCTGTCGAAATCGCGTATGAAACACTTGTCGTTGCGGCACCTTAAGGTATTTAGGGCAGCAGTATGAGTGAAGACTATTATCCACCCGGTGCATTTTATTTCAGTGTGGCGATATTAGGTTCTGCAACCCCGCTAGCCTTGCTGACCAGTATTGATGCCAGCTTTCAGGAGGTCAGGGGCATTGAATCCAGGTTTGATATAGAGGAAGTCACAGAGGGTGGTGAAAATCGTTTCGTTCATCAGTTACCTCGCGCCGCAAAATACAGCAATTTGGTTTTGAAGCGCGGGGTAGTTACTAAGGATTCATTTATTGCGGAATGGGTGGGAGTCACTATTGGAGCCAGTTTGTCATTGCCCATAATTCCGCAAAATATTTTGCTGACACTACTCAACAGTGAAGGAATACCGATTACGGCATGGTTTTTTATCAATGCATATCCAGTGCGTTGGGAAGTGGGTGCGATGAATTCACAGGAAAACCAGTTGTTGACAGAAACTTTGGAGTTTTCCTACAACTATTTTGAACGTTTTAACTTGGGAAGTCCGGCTTCAGCCGCTGTGAAGTTAGCTCAATTGGCGACACGTTTCATTTAATAAATTAACGGAGGGTACTCTGTGGCGCTTGAAATAAATGAAATCGATATTCAGATGAGAGTTGGCGGGCGTGCCGATGAAGTAAAACAAAATCAACCGAATATCCAAACAACAGAATGTGCTAATCCGGATTACGAAGCGATTGTTGCGGATTGCACTCGACGTGTATTACAGCGAATAGCAGCAATCCAGGAACGTTGATATGGGGTATTCAGGTAGTCTTGAAAAACTGTTGATCACTGCGTATAGCGACAGCAAATTTACCAAACAAGTAGGCAAGCCTTTTTCGGTGTATATTAATCCGGAGAAATATTCACAGGATTACCAGATCTGCTACAACAATGTTCAGGCGCAAGGTAGCCCTGGAGGTTCGCCCGATTTCAACAAGGTGGGCGAAGAAAAAATGTCTTTCGAATTGATTTTCGATGGAACAGGAGTCGTGCCCTCCCCGCTCCCGGGAATAGTGCCTTACACCGAAGATGGAATAAAAGGACAAATAGATGAATTTAAGAAGTTGGTTTTTAATTACAACGGCAATATTCACAGTCCAAATTTCATAAAGCTGGTTTGGGGGACTATGTTGTTCAAGTGTCGCCTAACGACACTCAGCTTTAATTACAATTTATTTAAACCGGATGGCACACCACTGCGTGCTCGTGCCAATGTCAACTTTGTGGGTTATACCGATGAAGTGGAGTTGGCAAAAAAAGCCAATAAAAATTCTCCTGACTTATCTCATCTTGTCTCGGTAAAAGGTGGCGACACATTGCCGCTGATGTGTAACACCATTTATGGCAGTAGTGCTTATTACATTCAAGTTGCACAGGTCAATAATCTAACCAACTTTCGTTCGTTAACCGTAGGTACGCAATTATTATTTCCGCCTTTGGGTGAGGAGTACGT
>CAZICR010000168.1:0-6752 GCA_964537795.1 uncultured Cellvibrionaceae bacterium
TGCTTGTCCTAATGGGGTTTCAAACCATGTTGTTAATTCTTGCGTAACTTTTTCAAAATCCGGCACACCCCATCGACTATGGCAAAAGCTACTAATCGATTCGACAAGATGATGTGGCGCTTTAAATAGCTGTCGATACATTATGTCTCGCAAGGTTTGGAAGAAACATAACGAGTTTATAGTCGGATGGCGGATTGAACAAGCAGGATTAACAAACATCCACGGGCTATAAAATAACCCGCAAAATCAAATTCATTACAGATTCACAAATTCCACTCAATATTATTGGCATTATTATTTTTTAATATTGTGACTGGATTTAATAGGCTCAAATTCAACTCCATCAAAAATAGGATCATCATCTTCTGTGTACATGTAGTTCAACACATAGTTATGAACGATTATTTTTTCCGGAGACTCTAATAATCGGAAAAACAAAGCGCCATTTGCTTTTTTAGTATCAATAACCAACTTATCAAAAGTACACATAGGCTCCATAATCACTTCATATTCTGAATTTTCCATGTCAGCACATGCAATGACCCCAATAACATTAATAACCTGATAAGAACTCCATGTTTCACCCGTTGCAGGGTTTCTAAGTATTGCCTTATAAGTTTGAAAATTATCGACTCCAGATTTACGAAAAGCTTCAACCAAACGATCAGAAAAAACCGGCATAAACTCTGTCACAAAATCTGTAGGCGGATGTTTGGAAGTATTATCCACAAGAAATTCTATGGGCTCGGGAACCTCAACACTAATTAAATCACCTGCTTGAAAGCCCCCAACACCATCCGGTAACACAGGCCACTTGGTGACGCCATATTTTTGGCCTATTTCAACTATCATTTCGAAGTACATAAATCATTCTGAATATTTTTAACCGCTCGAATAGAAAAACATTTCTTCCATTTATAGTTATTTTTTCAATAACTTACCGCACTGAGAATGAATATTTTCATTAACCCCAACCGTCGTAGCGCTCAGTCGGTAACATCAAAATGCCTGGGGGATTAAATACTAACAATTCTTCTCTAAGTGATTCGTCAATAATTATAAGCGTCGGCTCCTCTTTAAGCCTGAAGAGCCGTTGTCCATTAGTTTTTGCCGGATCTATTTTGAATGAGTACAGTTGACCACCCCAACTACCCGCCCCTGGCTCTATAACACTTTCCTTTTCATTTACTGCTTCCAGTAGCCCTATAATATTGATCAATGAGTAGGTGAGTTCAATGCCTCCGTCAGGATTAACCAGTTCGACCGGAAAACTTTGGAAGTTATCAACCCCAAGCCGGATGAGTTCAGCGATAAAACGCTGATGGAATAAGGTTACTATTCCATCAATTATCCCGCCGCGAAACTTGCCGCTTCTGGGCGATAATGAAAGCTGCAAAGGGCCAGGGTCAGGCAATATTTTCCCATCAACTAGATCACCTGGATCGATATTCGCCGGTACTCTCAAAATGTCAGCATGATCCATAATTCTAGGATCCTGCTGCAGTATGTAATAATTCATAGTATTAACCTCACCATGCAACGTTGTTTCCGGGTAGATCTATGTTTGGTAGCCGATCCGCAATTTTAGAATATTCGTAAGCGCGCATGGATACAAAGAAAGGACTGCTATCCGCTGGTTTAGGTCCCTTGAACTTCTCCAGCTTCCTTTTTATTTCCTGACTGAGCTTGTCCATGTTCTTTTTGAAGTCGTCATCTCGCTTTGGTTCTTCGCAATCGTCCTTAGCGGTTTTTTTCATCAAAGCAATAAGGCGTTTAATAATCTGTTTGTCGTATCCAGTTTCGTGAGGAATGTCATCTTCGTTTCGCTCGTCGGATCCACCCGCTTGAAAAGTATCGTAATCTTTTTTAGGTACTACTATCGCAAATGAATGGTGGCCGACATGCCACTGTGCGCCAAGCTCCTCCATTAAGGCATCGGAAACCCTTTTTTTTCCTACATTATCATCAAGATCACCGTATTTTTTTAGCTTCCCATTGTCTGGGTATTTCAGGGTGTAGTGTGTTGTGGGCAATCCAATACCGTTATTTGGGTTGTTAATATCATAGCCAGCGATATTCCCCATGCGCACAATGCGTTTTACTTGGGCGTAGCACTGTAGGGCGGAGATAAGATGGTGCTGGGCCACGGTGTAGGGTAAATCGCCTTCCGTTCGCCTTGTCGATGCGCCAAGGCGCCAGGATGATGCATTATCGCACTTCAAATTATCAGGTACGCTTTTAACCTCAGCACTGACTTCTTTCTTAGTTTTTGTCGTGGCATGACCTAGTTCCTTTTTATAGCAAAAAGGGCATTTCTCATCTGCTGCAAGATCAAGAGCATTTAACTGTGCTAATTCCCCGACTTCCATATTTTCTCCAATGACTAATTAAATAATCGTTTTTTGCAGACATACCGCTCCGCGGCCAGACATATCCGAGGAACAATAAACCAAATTCTGCGTTATCGTTTTTGACTTTAACAACTGGTGCTGTGCAAGTGCAATTAGTACAGGTCCAAATGCAGCACCTAGGTCACCAAAACAATCAGCAGGATGTTCTGTTTTCACATTTTCAACAAAAGCAGATTTGTTGCGCATAAAAGCAATACCCAATTCTTTGGCGCCAAAATTTTCGCCATTCAAGCTAGAGTAAATAGCGTCTATTGGATTGCCGTCTGAATTTTTTATTGCAAGCAGAAATGCGTTTGCTAAACCATCTCCACGATAAGTTTCTTCACTGTATCTGTGTCCGGGTTCAATTGCCAAACCCGGTAGAAAAATTTCTGCTTTAGGTGGATGTGGAAGATAGTCTTTTACACGTTCGGACACTAGTAATAAAAAACCAGCGGCTTCACCTGGCGCAAAACCATCAGAAATATCTTCAGCCAGAATTCGGTTGTCTTTATCTAATATACCAAGCAGCCAACTATCAAGGTAAGTATCGACACCACCTACTAAGGCGACATCCTTTCCTGTCGCCACAAAATATTTAAATACATGATCAATTGCTTCAATACCACCAGCACGGCCTGTTGTAAAAATTCGACTGCTGGTTTTATCAAACTTGACGTTAGTTTGAATTTCTAATGCTTCCAAAAATTTTGGGGGGGCTGAGAATGGAGCCTCAGGAATAGATTCAGGTAATGCTAAGAATAATGCAGGAGGCTCTTTTAAAGGTACGCTGGCAATGACATCTTGAATAGCCGATGTTGCTATGCGGAGCATACGACGCTGCCTAAACGTTATTCCGGTTAGAGAGGTCAATTCAGGATTTAGCGGCGGCAATGCATCTTCAGGAATTAATGCCATTTGCATTGGATTAAGGTCTTTATTGTTGTGACTAGAAGCTTCATAAGCACTAATACCCGCTGTTACAGCAGTGTTCGTAGAGGCTGAATCGAATCCTACTGGTGTTAACATGCCCGTGGCAGCGAGATATATTTTGGAGGTTGTCATTCTTGCAAACCTCTGGACGCATAATTTAATAAAAATTGTTCAGCATGAATGAGTGCCAATTCCAAGGCAGCTGCGCGACGCTGACGCTGCTTGCCATTTGCGTAGATTTCATTGAGATGATCTGCACTGATCAACTTCCCCATAAAATAACGTTGCCCCACTACAAACCGTTGCTGGTATTTTTGCCAGACAGCGGCAACTTTGTTTACATCCGGAAAAGGTAGATATTCATCCTCACTCATTTCCACGTCTTCGTCATTTGTGTCTTCAGGCAAATGTTTATCCAAATCAGGAAGCGATTCCAATGCAAGTTTGTGTTCAACAAGATCAATTCCGGTAATCCATGTAAATGCTTCTCCTGCAACTCGCATAAAAGCCGGAACTTGCATTTGACCTATCAACCAATTCACTGCTTGTGGGTCACCCAGAATTGCAGTTGCTTTGATAACCAAACGTAGTTGTTCCGGATTTTTGGATAGAAGGCTCACCCAGTTGCGAGCTTGTTCAATTGGTAAGGCTCGAAAACAAATTTCAACTGCATCTATCTGAAAAGGATTTTCTTGTAAAACAAAAGGCTGCAATTTCGTCGCTTGAGCTCTATCGCCCATTAAAATAGATGACCAGCAAGACCAAAAAACTGCAGCAGAATTATCTGATGCCATACCTTGCTGAAGTAAGGACAGTAAATCAAATCGCTTTAACTCACCCACCAAACGTAACGCACGCGGATAAACTAACGGGTGCTTGATGCAATCTTCTCTGGTTAAAATTGCTTGCAAATATTCAGCGGGATCTTCACGACGAGCACTGCAAACAGCAAGCGCAAGATACTTGTGATTAAGATCTTTACTCTTTAGAAATTTTTTAATCCAAGAGTGAACTATGCGCCCGGGCAACCAAGCCATGGCTGAAATTAATCCTGCATGATTCAACTCATCACTTAAACCCACCTCAACAACGCGTTGAACTTTTGTGACTTCAAGGCTGCGAAAAGCCACTACCGATGCAACAAATACTTCACTTACACCCATGTTCATGGCGTTTTCACAAACAGCCCAAGATTCTTCAGGAGCAGTCATTAAACCATCAAGGTAACGTTCAATTCGCTGCTCAAGTTCAACTATATCTTTGAACGTATAATGCGGAAACTCAACAGCAGCTGAATGTAATAGCCATAGAAAAGCAGCATCGTCTGCATATCGCTCATAAAAATGAGCAAATGCGGCTTGTTGATTTTTTTTCAGATCCGTAGAAGCCATGCTCAGCAATTAACCCATAATATTTTTTTTATTGTGAAAAAGCGGATCACCCAATCGGCAAACATTTTTGCCTTCAAATTTTACGTCAAAGGAATACATCATAAATTCACAAACACCTTTTTGATCACTGCTGATAATTCCTTTTGCTGTCCCGGCCTCATCACCGGTACTGGTTGAATAGACTGCGCCCTTAACCATTGGCATTTTTCCATCAGTAACAACTGTTTTGGGGCCTTTGTCTGTATCAGATGATTTACCAATGTTGGGATAAGGAATAGGGACAGGGCCACCGGGTGTAGGCGTTTTACAGACATCCGGAAAAACCGGACTCATACCACCACTGCCTTTATGTGCTATGCCACGGGTATTGGCAAATGTTGTTTGTCCCATTTCAAGCCTCCGAAAATTTATCGAGATAGACTGATAGTCATCTGCTCAATTTTTAACGATCGTTTATCACAGGGAATTGATGCCCGCCAAGTCATTGTAATTTGCTTTTGATTTGGGTAAAGCGCCAAAGTCTCCATATTAAAAGGTGAAGATAAGTCTTTGCCTTTAATCACAACATTATTAGTGAGTTTGACACTAGGTAAATTAAATTGAAAATTTCCTTCAGGATGCATGCCAATAATTTTTACTGGCTCACCACCTTGAAGAAATCCAGAATATATTTGATCAGCAGGTGCAACATTTAAAAAGCGGGGATTAAAATCTTTTGGTAAATAAGGCGCTCTGGTTGCTTGCCAATTCTGATCATAAGTACCTGCAAGCAAAACCCTGGGTTGCCAATTAGGGGCTATAGGCCCAAAACCTGCAGGTGTTGGTATATCACCGAAGCTGGTAATTAACTGATTTGGAAATTCAATATTAGGTAACGGCTGGTTATTAAATTCATCTTTTGATTTGCGACCGGCAAAACTTTTTCCAACAGGATTTCGTTGCTCTGCGGCACGTATCTGATTATCGACGATATCTTGTCCACCAAAAGCTCTTTCGTAAATAACGGGCATATTGACAAAAGGACTGGGCGAACTTATCTGCCCTTCTTTCCAAACCCTATCGCCAAACACTCTTAGTGTTTTTCGCAAATTTCCGACTTCCATCCCAACATTCATTTGCGTGACAGGTTGTTGTTTGGGCGAACAAGCCAATCCAAACATCAAAATATCGGTGGCCGTTTTTTCGATATGAAAATCGGAGGTCGATTTGAGACTTGAATCAGCAGGTTCTCCGTTATATTCATCAGCTTCTTGAATAGGTAATTGTTTATCCGCCAACGTCCATTGACTGCCGATTACAAATGTTGCTTTAACCATTAAATAAAGCGTATCAACAGCATCCAAGTTTGGAAAAAGTGCAAATCCTGTAATGAAGGGAGTATTATTTTTAAGTTGAAGCATGATTTTTAGTCGTAAGGTGATAAATGTGAGTTTACATAATCAATTGACTTGAACGGAACCACCCAAAATACGATTAACACCTGAAGATCTACTCAACAAGTATTTTCCTCTAATCGAAATTTTTCCGTTAGCATTAAGCGTAATACTTGATTCGCCGCACCTCAATACAACTTCTTCTCGACCTTCCAACAAAATTCGTTTTCCATCTATATGTAATGTTTCAGTGTTGTCATCAGATTTGCTTTGGGGTAATCGTTCCGCAAATACAACCTCATCAGAATTTTCCTGATTGGATTCCGTGCTTGTGAGCACTACATCAAGAATCTGGCTAAGTGGAGAATGAATAAAACCTATAACAACAGGTTGGGATGCAACCCCTTGGGTAAACATCAAAGCTACCTGTCGGCCTATATGCTGTGGTAGCACAGGTACAGTTGCGAGCGCGGGTCGCGAATTGAAATCAGGAATATGCGAAACACTCACCAATGGACGACCAGATTCATCTATTGCATCAAGCCTTGCAAGAAGAATTTCACCGACACCCGGTGCATTAGCCTGCTCTACATTTTGATAAGCAGCTGAATCCAATAAAGATGCCATGTCCATAGTTCACTCTAGTTGTTAGTAATCTTGCTACC
>CAZICR010000169.1:0-6740 GCA_964537795.1 uncultured Cellvibrionaceae bacterium
CACCGCCGTTTTACAAGAATATGGTCGCAGTGGCGTTCCTCTGTATCTCTACTTCCCCCCCAATCGCGAGGGGAAAGCAGATGTATTACCGCAAATACTGACAAAAGACATAGTTCTGGAGGCCTTATCCGCTAAAAAGAACGAATGACGCCAACATTTACACATGTTTGCTGATCAAAAACCCATCTTCTGCAATCCTGCAGGCATCTCCTCATATATGAAAGAAATTGTGCTGTCAACGTGGACAGCACAATCATTTTCCGGCAAACTCGCCGAACTTTGACCATGGTTGGTTGAACTTCCTCTTCCTTTGCGTGTCGTTTGACGATACCCGAAATTAACATCAGGATTACTGAGAATGGCAACCATTTTGGTACTTCATGGCCCCAATCTAAATTTATTGGGATCTCGCGAGCCCGGAATTTACGGGGCTACCAGTCTGGAAGACATTAATCGTCAATTGAACGAAGCAGCACGACAAGCCGGGCACCATTTGCTGAGTTTGCAAAGCAATGCCGAATACGAATTGATTGACCGCATTCATGACGCCCGTAAAGAAGGTGTCGATTTTATTATTATCAACCCCGCTGCCTTTACCCATACCAGCATCGCCATGCGCGATGCGCTTTTGGGTGTTGATATCCCCTTTATCGAAGTTCATTTATCCAACGTGCATAAACGCGAAAACTTTCGCCAACACTCTTATTTTTCCGATATTGCCCAGGGTGTCATCTGTGGTTTTGGAGCCACCAGTTACCAGCTTGCCTTGCAAGCCGCAATTAAAACGCTTTCTCATTCCTAAACATTCACAACTAACTCCTTGTAAATAAGTAGAGGTCTCTATGGATATTCGCAAAATTAAAAAACTCATCGAAATGCTGGAAGAATCCAACCTGGGTGAACTTGAAATCAAAGAAGGGGAAGAATCTGTGCGTATCGCACGCAATCCGACGGGCACCCAATTTTTTGCTCCCAGCATGAATTACGCTCCCGCACCTATGGCAGCACCTGCTCAAGCAGCCGCTCCCGTCGCAGCTGCAGCTGCAACTACAGCCGCCGCACCTGTTGCTAATAACCATTTGGTAAAATCACCCATGGTCGGTACTTTCTACCGTTCGCCAAGCCCGGGCACAGCTTCATTCATTGAAGTCGGTTCGCAAGTTAAAGTTGGCGATGTGATTTGTATTATCGAAGCTATGAAGATGATGAACCAGATTCAGGCCGATAAAGCCGGAACCATCGAAGCCATTTTGGTAGAAGACGGTGGCCCCGTAGAGTTCGATCAACCCTTAGTGACAATTGTTTAATTATTCGCGCTAAACATTTAGCCCACTGAGGAACTGGTTTATGTTTCAAAAAATTCTGATCGCCAACCGTGGTGAAATTGCTCTGCGAGTATTACGTGCCTGTAAAGAAATGGGCATCAAAACCGTAGCAGTCCATTCACAAGTTGACCGCGATTTAAAACATGTTCGTCTCGCTGATGAGTCTGTTTGTATTGGCCCCAACCCATCGCCAAAAAGTTATTTGAATGTTCCTGCCATTATTGCCGCAATGGAAATAACCGATTCAGAGGCTGTGCACCCCGGTTACGGTTTTCTGGCAGAAAATGCTGACTTTGCTGAACGCGTTCAAAAAAGTGGATTCACTTTTATCGGGCCGGATCCAGATGTGATTCGCATGATGGGCGACAAAGTTGAAGCCATCAAAGCGATGAAAAAGGCCGGCGTTCCAACCGTTCCCGGTTCTGACGGCCCATTGCCGGAAGATCCAGAAGAATGCATGAAAATCGGCAAACGTATTGGCTATCCGGTCATTATTAAAGCGGCTGCCGGCGGCGGCGGTCGTGGTATGCGTGTTGTACACACCGAAGCGGCTTTGATTAATTCCATTCACATTACACAAGGTGAAGCCAAAGCGGCTTTTGGTGATGGTACTGTGTATATGGAAAAATTTTTGCAAAATCCGCGTCACGTAGAAGTGCAAATTCTGTCTGATGGACAAGGTCATGCCATTCATTTGGGTGATCGCGATTGCTCACTGCAGCGTCGTCACCAAAAAGTGTTAGAAGAAGCGCCTGCTCCGGGAATTCCACAAGAGGTGCGCGAAGCAACCTATGCTTCTTGCGTAAAAGCTTGTATCGATATTGGCTACAAAGGCGCAGGCACTTTCGAATTTTTGTACGAAGACGGACGTTTTTATTTCATCGAAATGAATACGCGCATTCAGGTTGAACATCCGGTTTCTGAAATGGTAACCGGAATTGATTTGATCAAAGAACAAATTCGCGTTTGTTCAGGATTGCCGCTATCAATCAAACAATCCGACATTGTCATTAAAGGACATTCATTTGAATGCCGTATCAACGCCGAAGATCCAAAAACCTTTATGCCTTGTGCAGGCTTGGTAAAAGGCTTCCACGCACCCGGTGGTTTAGGCGTGCGCGTGGATTCGCATCTCTATAACGGCTACACAGTGCCTCCAAATTACGATTCAATGATCGCGAAAATCATTACCTTTGGTGATACTCGTGAGATCGCCTTGAATCGCATGCGCAATGCACTGGACGAAACCATTGTCGATGGCATTCGCACCAACATTCCGCTACAACAAATGCTGGTTCGCGATGAAGCTTTCCGCAAAGGTGGTGTCAACATTCATTACCTCGAGAAAAAACTCGCTGAGTAATTTTGATAAAAACTCGCCCCAGTGTTGTTGCAACACTGGGGCGTTTTTATTTCTAGACTGATCCCGGATAAAATCTATGCCCTGGCTTCAATTAAAAATAATCTCCTCGCGAAAATACGTTGCATCACTGGAGAATTCATTGCTTGCGAGTGGTGCTGCATCCGTAACTTTGCAGGACAATGCCGATCAACCGATTCTCGAACCCGGTTTGGGAGAAACGCCACTTTGGGATAGCGTAAAAATTACCGGACTGTTTGATGCCAATATCAATACCGCACACACCATAGCTACCGCAGAGCGGCGGTTTGGCAACAAGCTACCTGAATATTCCTGGGAGTTACTGGAAGACAAGGATTGGGAACGCGAATGGATGAGTCACTATGCGGCCATTCGTTGTGGTGAACGTTTATGGATATGCCCCAGCTGGCAAGAGCCACCGGAACCGGAAAAAGTGAACTTAATGTTGGATCCAGGCTTGGCGTTTGGAACTGGAACTCATCCCACCACTTTTTTGTGTATGCAATGGATTGATCAACAGGATTTCACCGGGCTTGATGTTGTCGATTATGGATGCGGCTCCGGAATTTTAGGTATTGCCACTTTATTGCTAGGCGCCAGAAAAGTGATAGGGGTAGACATAGACCCGCAAGCTTTACTGGCGACGGCTGACAACGCAAAACGAAATCATCTGGCTGACGATGCTATGCCGGTTTACCTACCAAATGATTGCCCGAAAGTAGAAGTAGATGTGATGTTGGCAAATATTTTGGCTGGCCCACTGGCAGAACTGGCCCCCGCTTTAAATGCAATGACAAAGATCGGAGGCAGAATTTGCCTGTCAGGAATACTCTCCAGCCAAGCTCAAACCGTGATGAAAGCCTACGAAAACTGGTTCTCATTTGATCCCATTACCGAAAAAGAAGAGTGGGTTAGATTAACTGCGATAAAATTTCGATAATTCTTACATACTTAGCATTGTCCAGCCTGTGCTAGAATTCAGTCAGTACTGCTCGCATCAGGATGCAACAGAAGATGACAATTGCCTCAAGCCAACACTCTATGGTGACACGCTGCCCCAAGTGCAGCACTGCGTTCCGTATTACGGAGGCACAATTAGAGTCAGCTAAAGGCGCCGTACGTTGCGGATCCTGTTTGCATGTATTCAAAGCCCAATCCAGTTTGGTTACAAAATCTGGAACCGATGGAAAAAAAGAAACTCCAGTAAAAGCAGCAATAAAAAAAGAACCATCATTAATAGAACCTTTCGTCAATAAAGATATGACCAAATCCGGGAATACAAAACCGGCGTCTGTTGCACCAAAAGTCAATGCAACAAAAGAAAACACGAAAGTTGAACCCGCAAAAATTCAACCGCAACAAAAAACACCAATAAATTCAGGATTGGCAAATACAACCACAAAACCTGTGGCCCCCAATCCTCAGGATAAAAAACTTAACACTAGAACCGAACCTGTCACCACTGCGACGAAAACCGCCGTGGCCAAAACCGCATCCAAAATAACCGAACAAAAACCTGCCGTAAAAACAAATAATTTAAAAAAACCTCTATCGAAATTATCAGACGATGACGACATGCTCATCAGTGATGATATGGAAGGTGGCGGTTCCCGCTATGAATTTGATGGCTTCATGGATATTGAAACTCAAGTGCAAGCGACCTCTTTATTTGATCGCAAAGTCGTCAGTGAAAAAAAGGTTATCAAAGACAATTCGGATGAATCCTGGGCAGAGAACTTAATTGATGATGACGAAGACGTACCGCAAATCGGTATTGTAAAAACGCAAATAGCCAAAGCACCACCAGCGCAACAGGAAACAAAAAATAATCCGGTATTTAATTTTGCAGCCGAAGAAAAAAAATCCCCGACAAAACCAGTACGCCCGTCAAACGATCTGGAGTTAAGCGAAGAATTAAGCAGAATGCCTACTGCAAAACCCTTGGCAGATTCCGCCTCTGAAGAAAAAGAAGAGATTATCAATGCGATTCCGGTTGCAGGTATTTTTCATGATGACGATTTTGATGAGGCTGCAAACAAACGCCAACTCAAAATAGAACCCAAAATCCGTTCATACGATGGATCACGTGCAGGTCTTCTCAAAAATATTATTCCTGCACCATTAGAGTTTGCCGGAAATAATATTCGCCACTGGTATTTCCGGATGTTATGGCCAGTGATGACTTTACTAGCCTTAATTGCAATTGTGACCCAACTGGCTTATTTCCGGTTTGATCATTACGCGCGTGTTCAACCTTATCGTAATTTATATGCTGTTGCTTGCCCCATGATTGGCTGCAAGCTACCAACGCTTGTCGACAAAAAACAAATTGTCACTTACAACCTGGTTGTGCAAGCACATGATCAGGTAGAGCAAGCCTTATTGGTTGACGTCATGCTATTGAACAAAGCCGATTTTGAACAACCCTTCCCCGATCTATTGCTCAGTTTCAGCGATATGGACGATCAGGTTAAAGCCTCACGTCGCTTTACTCCCAAAGATTATCTAGGCGGGGAGTTAGTCGGCAAAAAAATCATGCCCAGTAAACAACCCATTCACATCACCCTTGAAATTAAAGATCCCCAAGTCGATAACTACAAAATGGATGTACTCTGAGATTTAACCAAAAACATTTCACAGGTCACATTTTTTGGAATTTGCCTAGAACAATAATTTTTTGGCGCTAGACTCCATTAGATATTTGAATATTCATTGGAGCTTCATTCATGTTTCGACTGATCATAATTGGTATTTTAATGCTGCTGACAGCTTGTGGAGGCGGTGGTGGCGGCAGTGGCGGTGGCAGCGGACAAAGCAGCACCAGTACTGCCACCACATCCAGCAACCCAAGTATTGTTTCCTGCAACAACACCCAAGGTAGCGCGATAAGTGCGCGTAATAACACCTCACACAGAATCGGACAAAGTTGTTTGACTTGTCACACGGCAGGTGGCTCAGCTACTGCTATGACGGTGGCAGGTACTATTTATAAAAGTGGGGGAACAACAGGAAATCCTGGTGCAACCGTAAGGCTTTATACCCATAATTCCAACGAGCTGGTTGCCACATTGGTAACTGACAAGTGCGGTAATTTCTACACCACAGCTGCCGTCCCCGGTTTGTTTGTAGCAGGTGGCCCATTGGTCAATGGTGTGGATGCTGTTGTTGAGGACACCTCCGGTGGTTTGCACACTATGCCCGGGCTTATCACCAGTGGTGGCTGCAATGGTTGTCACGGTGCCACCAACGGAAAAATTATTGCCAACTGATTTTTTACCGGGAGCTGTAAAAAGCTCCCGCAATCTCCTGCCCCATACTGACTAAAAAATCAACTGAAAATCTGTTTAAAAAAACGTCATTTTTTGTTGTTATACGGTTCCAACACCCCTATCAAACGGGTATGATGGCGACCCTTTTACGCAAGCGCCCGCGCAACTATCCGTGTTTCAAATTGGCCCATATCAAATAGAGAATCCTGTTGTACTCGCCCCTATGGCGGGTGTTACCGATCTCCCATTTCGGCGTCTTTGTCGTCGATTGGGTGCTGGAATGGTGGTCTCGGAAATGCTGATTGCCGATAGCCAAATGTGGAATAGTCGCAAAAGTAGTTTACGTATGGATCATACCGACGAAGTTGAACCAATTGTGGTTCAAATTGCCGGAGGAGATGCAGAAAGCCTGGCAGAAGCTGCACGCTTGAACGTAGAGCGCGGCGCGCAGATTATTGACATCAATATGGGTTGCCCTGCAAAAAAAGTCTGTAAAAAAGCGGCTGGTTCTGCGCTTTTAAAAGATGAAATATTGGTAGCACAAATTTTGCAGTCAGTAGTCAAGGCAGTTTCAGTACCTGTGACACTGAAATGTCGAACAGGTTGGAGCCAGGAAAATCGCAATGCATTACGCATCGCCAAAATTGCCGAAGACGCAGGAATCCAAGCTCTGGCATTGCACGGCCGCACACGTGAAGACGCATTTGCGGGAGACGCAGAATACGACACAATTGCTCAAGTCGTCGCTGCTGTAAAAATTCCTGT
>CAZICR010000170.1:0-6728 GCA_964537795.1 uncultured Cellvibrionaceae bacterium
GGATGTAACAAAATGTAATCCGGATTTGTTGCTGAAAACACAAAAGCTTACAATCCATGACCCTAAAAATTGCTATATAGATTCTGTTATAGAAGCGTTGAATGGTGAATCAAAATTAGTAACCCATTGTTAAATATTTTTCGCTGGATGTTGTTATTACTGACAAGCGTCAGTGTATTGACTCTTGCGGATGAACCTGACACCGAGCAATCTGCATGGCATTTCAGCATTGGTGTAGGGGTCGGCACGCGAACCAATCCTGTTGAACACTCCAATAATCTTCCGATTTTTTTATTGCCCCAAGTAGAATACAGGGGTGAGCGATTTTTCATTCAAAATCTGGATTTCGGTTTTATTATCCAGGAAAGTAATTCCCAACAACTGAACCTGTTGCTCACCCCCAGCTATGACCAGATGTTTTTTGATCGCTGGAGTTCAGGAAATTTTTATGTTGAATCTTTCACTGATGCGAGTTTTTCCGGAACCCAGGCATTACCTCCGCCGGAGAAATCCAGTGGTAAGGATTTTTCCGACACGACAAACTTGCGCTTGCATAAACGTCGTATTACCGCTTTGGCAGGCATTGAATACAATTTCTTTGCTGAAGATTTTGATATTCAACTGCAATGGTTGAATGACATTCTCGATATACACCAAGGCAGTGAAATCCGATTTCTGGTGGGCAAAAACTGGCGACATAATCGTTGGTCTTTACGAGCTTCCGCGGGACTGGTTTGGCAAGACGAGAAAACCCTGAACTATTATTATGGATTAAACGAGAACGAAACCTTGCCATCGGCAACTTATTATCCTGACGCCGGTGTTTCACCTTTACTGCGATTGGATTGGAATTATCGCTTGACTGAAAATTGGGATCTGCGTTTATTCAGCAGTTATCGGCAGTTGGACGATGAAATAGCCAACAGCCCCATCATTAACGACAACAAAATAGTCACTCTGTTTATCGGAGGGACTTATCATTTTTAATCGGCTTTTTATTGCGTATTGTTTATTGATGGGCAGTTTGTGCAAAGCAGTTTTTGCTGACACACAAACCCAGCCCTCTATTTCATTTTCGATAAAACCGGGATTGTGTGTATTAAATAATGCCGAAACTGAATGTCGCGATCAGCTACGTGTACATTGGAAATCCAACCGGGATTATTCATTGTGTTTATACCAGCAAGCGGAAGAAGAATTAATTTACTGCTGGAAATTAGCGCGTGAGGGAGAGTATCAATTCCCTTTTGCTGCCAGTGAAACCACTATTTTTGAATTGCGTGACACCAAGAGTAAAAAAATATTGATCGCAAAAACATTTAAAATTTTAAAGGATCACAACAGTCGCCACAGACGGCGCAATCCCTGGAGTTTTTTCTGATGACGTACAACAATTTAATTTTGGTCGTTGAAGATGATCGCCGACTGGCGCAACTGGTAAAAGATTTTCTGGAAATGAATGACTTCAAAGTGTTTATTGAAGAGCAGGGCAGCAGAGTAATAAGACAAACACAAAATCTCAATCCAGCGTTAATTGTTCTCGATTTAATGTTGCCAGGCAAAGATGGCCTGACCCTCTGCAAAGAACTTCGGCCCGATTTTAAAGGGCCGATTCTTATGTTAACCGCACGCGATTCAGATGCGGACCAGGTATTGGGCTTTGAATACGGCGCCGATGATTACGTTATTAAACCGGTTGAACCGCGAATTTTATTAGCGCGAATTCGCGCTCTGTTACGACGTTATTATCAACATGACCCGCGCGAGCAGGAAGCCTTGGTCTTTGGAAAATTACATATTCAACCCAACGCAAGAAAAGTGACCTTGAATCAAGAAGATATTCTACTATCCAGCCATGAATATGATTTATTACTTTCACTAGCTGCGCAGGCAGGGCAAATTCTTAGCCGCGAATTTTTATTTAACCATATTTACAATCGGGAATACGATGGACTGGATCGAACTATAGATGTTCGCATCTCGCAGCTACGAAAAAAATTAAACGATAACCCGGAAAACCCCACGCGTATCAAAACCATTTGGGGTAAAGGTTATTTGTTTATTGCAGACGCCTGGAACTGACTTGAATCGCGCATTTATTTCACTCTATTTATTTTTAGTCATCTCGGTGGTGGTCATTGGCTGGGGATTAAATCATTTATGGGACAGCTTGTCTTCCAAACAAAAAACGTCAGATGAAGTCAGGTCGCTATTATTAATCATTGAAAAAGATTTTCTGGAAAATGGCGATACTCCATTTTCCAGCAAAGAAATTCTTGCCGAAAACAATCTGGAAATTGAAATTTTATCTTTGGGTGACATAGCCAAATCAAAAGCCATGCAAGACTTAACAAAAGGCAAGATAGTAGCCGCCAGTACCGAGCATCAATTTATTTGGTACAAACGCATTGCCGATTCCGATCAAGTGATTAGCTTAATCAAAAATATTGACGCGCGAGATGATTCAACTTTATACAACATTATGCTGATATTATTTTATCTGGCATTGGCTTTGGTTATTTATCTCTGGGTTTGGCCACTTTCGCGCGATGCAAAAAAACTCGAACAACAAACTCAGTTTTTAGGTAAGGATCAGGTGCCCGAAGCCTTAAGCTTGTCCACCACTTCTACGCTTTATCCACTGGCGCGCTCGTTCAATAATATGAGTCGGCGATTACAGGAACTGATTGCATCCCATCACGACATGACCAATGCAGTTTCACACGAATTACGAACACCACTGGCAAGAATGAAATTTGCGCTGGCGATGGTTGATCTCGAAAAATTGGACGAAAAAAGCAAACAACATATTGCCAGTTTGGAAATGGATATCAGCGACATGGAATCTTTAATTAATTCATTATTGATCTACGCCGGGTTCGAACAACAAACGCAAAAATTGTTGCTTACGTCTGGCAACATAAGTGATTTACTGGAACATATTTCCCGTAACTTTCATCGCTCGCATCTAACAAACAAACTGCAATTGCAAATATTTGATCAAAGTGAATCGCAAGCGTTTAATTGTGAGTGGAAATTGATGGAAACAGCACTGCAAAATTTGTTGAGCAATGCTGCGCGATTTGCTACCAATTCCATCAAGTTGAGTGCTTGTATTTCAACGAGTGAATATCAATTGATAGTGGAGGACGATGGCCCGGGTATTCCGCCGGAATCCCGGCAAAGAGTGACTGAATCTTTTGTTCGCCTCTACGATGAACACCAATCCGGCAGTGGATTTGGTTTGGGACTGGCAATAGTGAAGCGCATTATGCAGTGGCACAGGGGAGGACTGACCATAGAGCAATCACCCGAGCTTGGCGGGGCAAAACTGATTCTCCATTGGCCAAAACCATGAAAAATAAAGCTTTTAGTGTCATTCCGAGGTGGAAAATGTGACCTGCTTGACGTTATAGTAGCGCCTACTATAAGGATTCCCTCGCTGGAATCGAATTATAAAAATAATATCGGCTCACCATTCGGCCATTACCTCCTAGCGCGATTTATATCCTCCGTGCATTAATAAAAACAGGTAATCATCATGAAGTATCAGTACATTTCTATTTTATTGTTTGCTGGGATGCTCACTGCTTGTGGCAGTGATAACAGCGGAACAAGTAGCTCGTCCGTATCGTCAGTTGCTGTATCCAGCTTATTGTCCTCGTCATCTGTTTCCAGTTCACTATCCTCCAGCATTTCCAGCTCCAGTAACTCAAGCAGTTCCAGTGAGAGCAGTTCAATCAGCTCAAGCCGCAGCAGCAGTGAAAGCAGCAGCTCAAGTGAAAGCAGTTCGTCCAGTTCCAGTTCTTCATCCAGCTCTTCATCCAGCTCTTCATCCAGTTCTGCTCTATTGGTGGGTTGTGCGGCTGCGACAGGGTTGTATTTCTGCGACGATTTCTCCAGTGGAGTCAATAATTGGAATGTATTGCCCGTTGCCGGACCTAATGGAGTCTTCAGTGTACTGGGCGAGGGCGATTCGGCTGCCTGGCGTTATACAGCGGCTGCCAGTGGTGCAGCTGGTGGGATCATTGCATTAATCAAGCCTGAAGCTTTTGCCGGTGTGACTTCTGCTGATTATTATGTAGAAGCCCGTATTCGCCCACGCTTAAACACCAGCAGTGTGGCGCAGCGCAGTATTTATGTGATGGCGCGTTATAAAGATGAAAACAATTGGTATGGCATGGGCATGATTGCACATGAAACCAATCAACCGCGTGTGGAAATAGTGGAGCGCAATGGTACCGGCAATCCGACCAGTACGGGAGCCATGCGTTTCAATACAGCGATTGCTTTGGGGGCGACGGGAGGTACCAATGGTGAATGGTACAAATTGCGTCTGGAAATGATCGGCACTGAAATGAAGTTGTATTTAAATGATCTAGCCGTGGCCAGTTACAGCGATAGCAGTCTGACCGAGCGAGGTTTAATCGGCCTATTCACCAATAATCGCTCGTTTGAAATTGACGATATTCGTGTGGGTAACCCAGCAGATAAACCCGTGCAACCCGCGCAATTGAGTGTTTCGCCCAGCGTCAATTACAACGCAGAAGTTAAGGACCCCGCACGTGTTATCACTGTTACTGCACTCAACTCGCAAAATACTGCCGATACTTTTACTGTGCAATCCAGCAATCCGGCTGTGGTGACTGTGAGTGTCAACGGAACCAGCGTGAGCCTTGCTCCCGTGGGTGAAGGTACAGCGGTTATCACCTTTACCAGCGGTTCAAACCCGGAATTAACCCGTAGCATCAGTGCCACTATCGCACCGGAATTTGTGCAATCCAGCGCGACCTATAACCTGACTGGTCTGGTAAGCCCTGCAGCCAATGCGGTGAATGAATACCCGGATACCTCGCTCAGTTTGACCTTTGATGCACCGCCCACTTTGGGTACCCAGGGTTCGATCCGCATTTTTAAAACCAACGACGATACATTGGTGGATACCATCAAACTCAGTGAGCACAAAGACACCATAGGTTTTGGCACTCTGCGCAACATCAATACCCGCCCGATCAGTATCGACGGCAATACTGTGAAAATCGCTCTCTACAGTAAAAAGCTCAGTTACGGCACCAGCTACTATGTGGCCATTAGCCCAACGGCGTTTACTGGTGCAACCCTTGCAGGGCAATCGTTTGCGGGTATAGGTAAAGCAGCGGGCTGGACTTTTACCACCCGCACGGCACCCTTGACCAACCTCACCAGCCTGACAGTGGATGATGACGGCAGTGCTGATTTCCGCACCCTTCAGGGCGCGCTTAATTATGCTATGCAGAATTTGGCGGTAAACGATGCGGTCAGCATTTTGCTCAAAAACGGCACTTACAACGAACCACTGTATCTGCGTAATAAAAACAACCTGACGATTGTGGGTGAGTCGCGTGAAGGGGCGGTGATCGCCTACGCCAACAACAATGGTATAAATCCAGGTACCAGCGATCGTACTGTGTTTTTGGTCGAGGGGTCGGATCTCTTGACTCTGCAAAACCTCACTCTGAAAAACACCAGCTTGATTGGTGCTGGCGGCCAAGCGGAAAGCCTATACTTCAACAATGATAATGGTCGTTTAGTTGCCAAGAACGCCAACTTTATCAGTGAACAGGACACCCTTTTGTTGAAGGGCTGGGTTTGGTTCTATCAAAGCCTGGTTGCCGGCAATGTAGATTTTATTTGGGGCACTACTAAAGTCGCGCTGTTTGAACAGAGTGAAATTCGCTCGCTTGGTCGCTCCAGTAGTAACAACAATGGTGGCTATGTGCTGCAGGCGAGGGTTGCCAATGCCAGCGATAAGGGTTTTGTGTTCCTCAACTCCAGCCTTACCAGCGGTGCAGGACCAACCAATGAGTTGCCAATCAATGGCACTCACTATCTGGCGCGCAGTGGTGGGTGTGCAAGTTGTTTTGATAACATCGTTTTCATCAACACCAAAATGGCGTCCCATATTAACGCTGCCGGATGGGCGGCAAGCCCCGCACCAACACCCGCGAGTGCAACGGCAACAAGCGGTTGGCGTGAGTACAACAGTATGGATCTGACAGGTACAGTGTTAAACGTTAGCAGCCGATTATCTCCAGGTTCTTATCAGTTGTCGCTGACGGAAGTGCAGGGTCAATACTGCAATCGTGCCCAGATTTTTTCGGCCTACAACAGTAATGCAGGCTGGAATCCTCTGCCTGAAGACACGAGTGACTGTGTGACTATACCCTGAAGTCTGTAAACCCAAGGCCAGCATTTGTTTGGCCTTGGCATAATTTATTTATCAAGCAAGAGCATCAATCAAAAAATCGTTTGTATGATTATTTTGGATGTTATAAATTGCGCCTTAGGGATGTGATTGATTTGTAACCGTACTGGATAACATTAATCGCGAGCCTCGGCTCAACAATAATAATAGGTAAGTCCCATGATCAGCTTAAGTCTCCGCCAACAGGTTGCACTTTGTGCAGTGCTGATTGGTATTCATGTAGTGCTCTTTGTTTTAGCCCCAACCTGAAATCGAAGTTAAGAAGTATCGAAATTCAGAAATAAAAAACCCGGCTTAGAAACCGGGTTTTTTTATAACTCCAACGGACATAAACGATTTAACCCTGCCATTTCATCCACCTCGATCGGTTGTGTATTGTTTAAAATTTAATTTTTACGCTGCCCCAAATTTTTCAGCACAGCAATATTTGGCTCTGAGCTTCCCCCAATTTAATGGACAGTTTTAATGAGAGGCAAACTGCCTC
>CAZICR010000171.1:0-6699 GCA_964537795.1 uncultured Cellvibrionaceae bacterium
CGAAAGCAGCTCGCGCTTATGAACTGGAATCTCTCAGTGGTAAAGAGTCAGCAGAGATTATTGGTTTTTTGATGACCCAACCACAGACATCAGAAATCCAGGCTGCTGCAAAAGCCGGTCTTGCATGGTTCAATAGTCCTAATACTTACTTGGACGGTTATACCTACGATTCGTCTCAGGCGAAAACCAATCCCATTGTTAAAAAATCAGGCAGTAGAATGTGGTACCGCTTCTATGATTTGAACACGAATAAAGGTTTTTTCAGTGACCGCGATGGCAGCAAGTTTTACGACATTACCAAAATGTCGGAAGAGCGTCGTACCGGCTATAGCTGGGGTGGCGCTTATGGCGAGGCGATAATCTCCTACGGCAAAAAAGTAGGATATCTATAACCACCTAATGAAAACGATGGAGGTAGTTAACCTCCATCGTTTTTTTTCGTCCCACCATTTCGCACGGAAAATTAAAATGAAAAATTTACTGTTTGCACGCTTGTTGGCGATTGCATCGATTGGTTACGTCCCGCTGGCATTTTCGGATGCTGTTATTCAAGAGAACTCGTCTGGCTTTTGCGTTGCTGATGGAGTTATTTCCAGTGCCTATGGTGGCTACACGGGAATAGGTTATGTGGATATCAACAATGATGGTAGTGCCGGCATCGATTATCAGGTTCAGGCTCCTTCCTCTGGGAGTTATAACCTGACTATTCGCTATGCCAATCAAGGTAGCGAATCCATGACACTGATTATAAATGGTGCTTCAAGTGGAATATCCCTTGTCAAAACAGGTTCATGGACTACGTGGCAATCGCACACAAAAGCAATATCACTCAAGGCTGGAATTAATAGCATCCGATTAAAAAACTCTGGAT
This sequence comes from uncultured Cellvibrionaceae bacterium, assembly GCA_964537795.1. Lineage (GTDB taxonomy): Bacteria > Pseudomonadota > Gammaproteobacteria > Pseudomonadales > Cellvibrionaceae > Cellvibrio. The sequence continues at coordinate 872 of CAZICR010000171.1, forward strand.
CTTCAGCCAGACCGAATATCGATAGCCTGGCGATTGCCGGAAATGTTGTGGCTGTTAGTTGCGGCACCAACGTTTCATCGAGCCTGAGCAGTGCATCATCCAGCTCAAGCAAATCGTCAAGTTCAAGCAGATCTTCCAGCTCAAGCATCTCGAGTTCAAGTAGATCCTCCAGTTCCAGTACATCCTCCAGCTCAAGTAGATCTTCCAGCTCAAGCAGATCCTCCAGCTCTTCCAGCTCAAGCAGATCCTCCAGCTCTTCCAGCTCAAGCAGATCCTCCAGTTCCAGTACATCTTCCAGCTCAAGTCAATCTTCGTCGAGTTCCGTTGATTCAATGAGCATTGGTTTTACTGAAACAGGTGGTTGGTTTGAAACGGCTTATGCTGAGTGGCAACCCGTTAAAAACGCAACAAAATATGAGGCTTACTATAAATTGAGCACCGAATCAGACGCACAATTTAAAAAAGTCGATAACGAATTGCTGCGAGGAACTCGAGTGGATGTGCTCGGATTAGTTGGCAATCAGACCTATGTGATAAAAGTTGTAGCCTTGAATGGTACGACACAAATTTCGTCATCGACTTTTAATGTAAGGGCGATGGCCCATGATCGGGTGGGTTTCGCATTTTCAGGTTATTCACCTGCAGCAAACACTACCGGTGGATACAACCTGGATGGCAGCGTACCCTCAAATGCAAAAATTATTTACGTTACGGATGCCAACAAAGACTCAGTAACCCTTGATGTTATCACCGGTTCAAATGGCTCAACGACCAAAGCAGTAGGGCTTTCGCAAATCTCGGATGCGTTCGGCAAGGGGCGTGATGCCACGCCAACCATTATCCGGTTGCTTGGAACAGTGACTTCACCGACCGGTTTTGCTGACCCCGAGGTTTACAATTTATTTAAGTGCAAGAAAAAAAATAATGTAACCATCGAAGGTGTCGGCAAAGATGCGCGTATTTCTGGTTGGGGTATCGAAATTCGCGAGGCAAACAATATCGAAGTGCGCAATCTTGGTTTTGGCGATCAACCCGATGACGGCATCAGCATTCAATCCAAAAACAGAAATATTTGGGTGCACCATAATGAATTTTACTGGGGCAAAAATATGGGAGGGGACAAAACCAAAGGTGATGGCTCAATCGATATAAAAACTGACTCTTCCTACATTAGTGTGGCTTACAACGCGTTTCACGATACCGGCAAAGCAATGGGTTTGGGGTTTACCGACCCGGAGCAGTTTTATGTGACCTTCCATCACAACTTTTTTAATGGAGTTGGTTCCAGAAGTCCGCGTGTAACGAAAGGCTCAATTCATGTGTTTAATAACTATTATTACGACATGGAAACCTATGCTGTAGGCGTTTCGGTTGGCTCACATGTGTTTGTTGAGAACAATTATTTTGAGATGAGTAAAAGACCAATGATGATTTCCTCTCAAGGTCATGATCTTGCCGGTTTTGCCACTAACCATACGCAATCAACATTTATTAACTCCACACTCGGTTATCGCAGCAATGCCACCCAGATCACTAATGCAGGAAACCCCGGGCAAGGCACTATGTCTGAGCAGGATGGCGGAGCCTTAAAACAAGTGGGCAACTATATGGATGCCTACAGTGCCGCGCAATTTTATGAGCCAATCGATTCTGGTAGTGGAGGTCGCGGGCCAACACCAAGACCGAGTGGTGGATGGCAGTACAGCGGGTTTGATACAAGCTCAATTATGTATACCTATTATGCTGAAAGCGCGATACAGGCTAAGGAAACGGTGTTGGACTTGGCTGGACGACTTGGTGCGAATAATCGAGCAATGAAAACAGATCCCGTCAATAAGTAACCCTCCATAGAGACAGTACCTCATAAATTTGGGGTGCTGTGCTCTATAAAATAAAATCATGAAATAAGCAGAGAAAAATGATCGGAACAATTAAAAAACTCTGATCATTTTTTGTAGTTCGTAATTATGTAATTTTTGTGATTTTCCATAACAGAATAACTATTGATTTTTTTCAATAGGCATAAAGTAGTGATAAATTTTTGATAATAAATAAACAAATTAATCGATCTTAAATAACAATGAAATTGGAGACTAATTCCGTGAAATATAAGCTCATAAAAACCAACGGTATGGCGACTAAATTTGTACCAAAAATTCTTCCATTATTTGTATCTTTGCTAATGTCAGCAAATGTACATTCTCAGGATCAGATTGTTGAAGACGAGATTGTAGTAACTGGTAATTATCGAGCAAGCTTGGCACAAGCACTGGGTATTAAACGTAATGCTACTACTCAGGTTGACGCGATTGTTGCGGAGGATATCGGTAAATTTCCTGACATGAATCTAGCCGAGTCCATGCAGCGTATAGCGGGCGTTTCGATTGACCGCGATGGTGGTGAGGGGCGACAGATTTCAATTCGGGGACTAGGTTCTGACTTCACTCGTGTACGCATAAATGGGCTGGAAGCATTATCTACAGCTGGTCAAGGTTCTAACGGCCCGAACCGCACACGCGGATTCGACTTTAACACCTTTGCTTCCGAATTGTTTAGTCAGGTGAAAGTAAACAAAACCCAATCTGCGCAACTGGATGAAGGCTCATTGGGATCTACTGTTGACTTGGGAGGTTCGCGCCCTTTTAATTACGAGGGTTTTCAATTATTAGGTAGTGTCCAGGGAGGCTACAACGAATTGACTGGATCTAGCGATCCGAGGATTTCCGGTTTAATTAGCAATAAAACAGAAGATGAACGTTTCGGAGGATTGTTTTCTGTTTCTTACAGTGAGCGTGAAATTCTTGAGGAGGGGTTTAACCCTGTGCGTTTTGACTGGGGTAATGGTTTTGGTACTGGCAGCAACGCCAATACTGGACGCCCTGTAACTGCTACATCTAATCCAAATAATATGTATGGGTTCTGTAGCCCCCAAGGTTATGATCCGCAAACCCCTCGTAATCCAATAGCCAATGAAACAGGCAGTGCCAGTAATCTAAATCGGAATAATGGTTACGGCTCTTTCGGTATAGATGCTGACAACTGCGCTACCGGTGTGCCACGCGCAGCTAATACAGCGGAAAATATCGCCGCCTATGAAACGGCCACTAACTCTTGGCATCCACGCTATCCAGGCTGGCGCCGTCAATCACACGACTTGAGTCGTTTGGGATTAACCACGTCATTCCAGTTTCAGGCAACAGACAATACTCTCTTAAATTTGGATGTGCTTTATTCGAAGTATGAAAAAAATCAGCGTGAAGATACTTTGGGGGTAAATTTGCACCGCGCAGTAAACTTGGGCGGCAAAACAGAAATTGTGGTTCGGGAAGCTGAGGTCGACGATTTGAATCGCCTAATTTACGCTGTGATGGACAATGTGGATTTCCGCACTGAATCCGCAATGTTTGAAGAAACCACCGAATTTGCACAGTACAGTTTAAATTTGGAACACAAATTCAATGATGACTTAATACTGAGTGCAATTGTAGGTACATCCGAATCCAACTATGAGCGTCCCGTAAACTCACTGATTACATTGGATAACACCAACATCGATGGTTTCGTGTGGGATGCGCGGGATAGCTTAAAATCTCCGACGATGACATATCCGTTTGATTTGACCTCGCCCGATAGTTGGAAATGGTTAGGTTATGGCTCTGTTCCAGTAAACAGTAATGGTTCTGCACGAGGCGTTAATATTAGTGAAATTCGCTTGAATCCTATGTATGTCGATAACGGTTTTGACACTGCTAAAGTGGATTTAATCTGGGATTTCAACGATGCCCTGAAATTCAGCGGGGGTGTTAACTATAAAGACTACACTATGGAATCGCGTGAATTTCGTCACTTGAGTTATGGATTGTTGCCTGAAGCTTTACCAGCGGGCACCACAGTGGCTGATATCAGTCAAATACTTGATGGTTATGGTAAAGGACTGGATGGTGCAGTCAGCAGCTGGTTGGTACCGGACTTTGACAGTGTAGCTGATACTTTAGGTATATATAGAAATGAAAATACCGGTAATCCTGGTGGCAACTATGTGTTGGCGAGCGTAGGTCATTTCGGTGCTTCTGGTAATAACTATACTGTTAATGAGGAAACAGCAGGTGCCTATTTACAGGTAGACTTCACTACCAGTTTTCTCAATCGTGACTTACGCGGTAATTTGGGTGCACGTTATACAGTGACTGACATACTCTCTTCAGGTTATGTGCCTTGTGCTGCTGTGCCAGCCATTCCTGCAAATGGATCAACCCCAGCAGTGCCGGCAATCGCAGCAGGCGACAATAACTGTACGGGAAGTCAGGAGTTCTATGGTATTGCCAGTGCAACTGCAACCCCTGGCGCACGCTATTACCTGCCTGTGGAAGCATCCAATGAATATGATGATTGGCTACCTTCGGTAAATTTAGCGTGGGATGTGATGGATGATGTGGTTCTGCGTTTTGGTGCTGCCAAGACTATGGCAAGGCCCAATCTTAATCATTTGTCCCCCACTATCAGTGGCAGCCCAACATCATTCAGTAATGATGATGCACTTTATAGCATCAACGCGGGCAATCCTAAAGTGGATCCTTATCGTGCAGATACTTACGATCTGGGTTTGGAGTGGTATTTTGCTGAAGATTCACTGTTGTCTGTAGCCACCTTTTACAAAGACATTAAGAGTTATATCCAGCGTGTTCGTCAGGTTCAAACATGGGATCAAACCGGCTGGCCGGTGGAATTATTACCGGTAGGATTTGATGGTAATGAAGCTTTTAATGTCCAAAGTTACTACAACACTCCAGGTGGACCACTTGAAGGTTATGAGCTAACTTACCAACAGCCATTCACTTTTTTGCCTGGCATCTGGAAGAACTTTGGTTTCCAAGCTAACTATACCCATGTGAAATCCACGCTGGAGTATGTGGAAAGCAGTAGTGTAAATAGCACGACACGTGAGGTAACAACGACTTACACCACTAATGATCTGGTGAACATGTCGCCCAGCTCCTACAACGCTACGCTCTACTACGATGATGGCAAGTTCAGTGCGCGTATTTCCACTTCTCATCGTGATCGTTACCTAACCAGTATTCTTGTTCCAGAACTGGGTTATGATTTGGACGGCAACGAAGTATATACGGCAGACGTGCAGGGTAAACGAGCAACCACTAACTATGATTTCAATATGTCTTACAAGCTAACTGAGCAACTAAGCATGACATTTGAGGCGATAAACCTGACTGATCAGTTTGATGATCAGTTTTCTGATTCAGAGTTGATGACACCTCTTAAATATACCCACACGGGTCGTCAGTATTATGTAGGTGCACGATACAAGTTTTAAATGACGAGCTCCCATAGTGTTTTGCCCGGCATTTTGCCGGGCTTTCTTTAAAATTTACACTGTCGTGGTGTAGTCGTTTAGCTTCGTTAAAAAATAATGACCACCAACATATAAATGACCTAGGCTCACCTGAAACTTGACCCATCTAATCATTTAGGAGCCTATGGCATTAAAGCGATCTAGCCAGCTTGGTCAATGAGTGATGCCAAAGATGCTGGCCATTACAGGTGAACATTTCGTTGAATTTGCCAAGATGAATATGAAAAACTGTTAGAAAAAATTAATAATTTAATGGATACAGTTTATGAAAGTGTAATCAATTTCTTTGAGTCAATGCTTAACGATTTTAAGCATAAAATGTCAGTTGCAAGTTGCCAGCATAAAGTGACATGTTGAGACAATTTATGGATGGGCCGTCAAGCCAATTGATTTGATTGATAACTTGGTGCCCAGGAAAGGACTTGAACCTTCACGACTTGCGTCACCAACACCTGAA
>CAZICR010000172.1:0-1930 GCA_964537795.1 uncultured Cellvibrionaceae bacterium
TAATAAATAAAGTGGAACAAAGCGAATGACTGCGGAATTTGAAGAGTTAAGTGCCCCCTCCCTAGCTGGCTCCCCGCCATTGCTCCCTTGGGCAAAGTTCGCCGACTGGATTCAAATCGAGCCGGGCATTGTTCGCGGATGGATGGATCGCGGCTATTTGCCCACTTTCCGCATCGGCAAACACGTAATGGTGAATGTCGAATTACTCCGCAAGCAATTGCTGGAAAAAGAGGACTGATCAAATGATTCAGTGCGATTTTTTTGGCAAACATATTGAACTGGTGAACAAAGCCGCGCGCGCTATTCGCCACACCTGCCGTCGTATTCGCACTGCTTGCCCTTTCCAGCTCGATTTTTTCATCAACCGCATTCCGGTGGGTGAATCAGCGTTAAAACACCTAAAAACCGGCACCCGCTTAACCGTTGCCGCTACCGGTTTGCGTGTTGCATTCAAGTTCATCAAAAACGGCCTGTTCGTTTTTGCATTTGATGATCACTTCTTTTCTATCTCGGCCACTGACGCCGCTCTACTGGAGTTTTGAAAATGAATGATTTTTTTAGCATCGCCAAAAAAGAACTGAGTTTCCAAATTGAAATGCTGATTTTCTCCTGCATCCAAACCAGCTTTTCAATTGGATCATCGCTGATTGCTTGCACCACAACGCATTTCGACTCACGCACCGGCTTGCTTGCCATTACCGTTGTTCCACACGGCGCCAACCCCGATTTATTCGATGGCCGCATCAGCCTGCTGGTTATTTGCGATACCGACTCACGGGACAAATTGGCCTGCCTTAATAGCTACCTACTCGACGTACTCAAAAACGGTTATTCAAAGTTCACCGGCTTTCCTGACCAACCCCTAACAAACTCCGGCACTCGCACATTCTCGCCTCAGTCACGCGCACACGCGCCGAGTGAGCTTGTGAAGGGAACGTGTGACCGCGCACAAGCTGTATCTCGGTCTTAGGGCTTTAGCCCTTAGATGACTGACGGTAACAGCTCTGCCGTTTTTAACTGCTCCACCCACCACTCAACGTTTCATTAATTAAAGGTAATCACTATGCAATTCGAATATCCAACCACCGTACTTGGTGCCACACGAATGCTAGTCGAAGGCAAACCTTATTGTTTTGTTTTCGTCGGCGCACAACCCGAACCAGACCGTGAAAAAGACTGTCACGGTTTTAGCATTCGCAAAATCCCTGCCGACCCTGCTGTGTTCGACCAACTCAGCGATGTTCGCTACGGCCAACCCGCCAACAAAACCCTGTTCATGATTTTAAAACAAGCCGCTGGCGGTAAAAGCCAACCGCATGTGATTGGTGTTGTTCCGCAAAAGATGATGAATAACTCGTCATCACCCACTGCTGTAGCGCCTAACAAACCAGCTTAATTCACGAGAGATTACCCATGCTCGAATGCACCGGACAAATCACCACTAACCCCCAAGGGCAACCGATTTGCTCCGGTGAATGGGTTTCAACAAATTTTCAAGCATTGCTTGAATCTGTCTTCGCAACGCCACCCGAGGCGCAGATCCAAGCGGCTTTTATGGTCGGGTTTACCTTGCCCATGATCGCCTACCTCACCGCGTGGGCTTTCCAAACGGTGATCAATTTTGTCAAGCGTGGCTAATTCAATGAGGTATTTCCAATGGACTTTTCAGCCATTACATCAGCAATCGATGCAACCACAATTGTTGCCGCCATTTCTGCAATTGCCGCAGTAAAAATTTTGCCCGGCGTTGCAAAGTGGGGCTACAACAAAGTGATCGGCTGGTTCCGCTAACAGCCAAACAAGCCCCCGAAAGGGGGTTTTTTCTTTGAGGGATTTCTAATGCTAATTCTCGCGTTCACTTGCCTTATTGGAATTGTCACCGCTTACGCGTGTATTCAAGGCTTTTCAACTAATCAATAACGGTGCCCAA
>CAZICR010000172.1:2030-6638 GCA_964537795.1 uncultured Cellvibrionaceae bacterium
CACATCATCAGGAACAAATAATTCATGGAACCCTTACAGCGGTTATGGCAATTGGATTCCTATTGCCCCTGATTCTCCTTGTCCAAATAAATATCAGGATGTTTCTGGTCAATGGTGGTGTGCTGGTAATGGCATAGGCTCAGGCTCTGCAAGCTCAGCCGGTTCAAATGGTTCAAATGGTTCAAATTCATCTGGCTCTGCTGGTTCAAATTCATCAGGTTCAAGCGCCTCGTCATCCTGTCCAGCAAAACCACAATGTAAAAAAAATACTGGCATCGAAGCTGATGACAACGCTTGCAAAAAACTGCTTCAAGAGTATTTCAGTGCTTGCCCCGGCAATCCCACTGAAAACGGGTTATTCGATATAGATAAAGATGAGCTAGGAGAAGGGCGCCCACTCACTTTTAAAAATTCTTTGGAGGATTTTAAAACCTCAATGACTGATTCAGAGAATGTACAGGCAATTAATGAATTTTTTTCATTTGAGGGTTCCGGTACTTGCCCAGTTTGGCAGGTTCAAGCTATGGGTTTTAATATCGTTATTGATCAGCAATGCTCCCCAAATATTCCTTGGGATTTAATTCGCGGCATGATCATTGCCGTATCTATTTTGCTCGCCGCTCGCATTGCACTGCATTAATCTGAGGGTAAAAAAATGGAATGGTTAAAAGATTTTTTTATCGGTTTCCTCGATTGGCTCTTTGAAGTATTGCTATATATACCCCAAAAACTTTTTGATCTTTTTTTAAAAGCAATTGTTGCAGCAATTGAAGCGCTACCTCTCCCCAGTTTTATCACTGACTACGTTATTACCGATTACATACACCCCGATATCATGTTTTTTCTTGGCAATTCAGGCCTTGATGTTGCGCTTCCAATCGTTGGTTCTGCATATGTCTTTTATTTTTTCCGTCGAATTTTAACTCTGGGGATTTGGTAAAAAATGATTGTTTTCCATGAAGGTTTGCCCGGCTCTGGCAAGAGTTATGAAGCCTGTGTTATGCACATCATCCCCGCCTTAAAAGCGGGCAGGGATGTGCTAACCAATATCAACGGCATTAATCACAAAAAATTTGCCGAGCTGACCGGCATTCCGTTGCCTATTGTTCAAAAGCAATTGATTAGCATCGCACACCCTGAATGCGATGACGAAGAACAACGCCTTGAATTAGTTAAAGCTGATTTGCTCGAAAAAACCAAAAAGGATTCATTGGTCGTCATTGATGAAATACAAGACATACACCCAACCAAACGCCAGCCGTTATCCCCCGAGTGGTCAAAATACATTGCGAGTCATCGCCACGAAGGTTTGGACATTGTTTTGATGGGACAGGATAGGCGAGACGTACACCCCATTTGGCGCCGCCGCATCCAGCGCCTTTTGACGTTTAATAAACTGCAAGCCGTTGGCGCTGATTCTTCCTATCGCTGGGTATGTTTGGAAGCTACTAGCCCCGAGAAGTTTAAAGAAGTTAGTTCTGGTATTCGCCGCTATGAAAAACAATATTTCGGTCTGTATCTCTCACACACGCAAGGCACACAAAACAAGAGTGTTTATAAAGATGACCGCGCCAATATCCTTAAAAACAAAAAAGTGCAATTCGCTGCTGTTGCGTTTATTGCGCTTGCTTATTGGGGTATTACTAACACTATCGCGTTTTTCCAACCGAAACAGGAAGAAGCGCCGCCGCTGGCCCAACAAGCGCAACCATCATTAAAACCTCAGTCGCTACCTGCACAATCTCAATCCTCCAGTGCATTCTCTCAATCAAGCTCCGCAAGCTCTGAGCCACAAGAGCGCCCGAGCATCGATATATTTGATCAAGAGGCCAGAAAAGGTCGCCTTCGACTTGCCGCGCTGCTGTACACCAAAGAGAAGCTTTATTTTCAGATCGAGATCATGGATGGGTACAACCGCTTGATCGCCACCTATGACTACAAATCATTGGCAGATTTGGGTTGGAAGATTACTAATCGCGATTCTGGCATTCACCTTACCAAGCTGGAATTGTCCTATGTAGCCCGCCCTTGGCAGCTGGAGAACAGCTACGCCAAAGTAAATCGTAGGACTTCTGATGGTTTTTAGGCTCACCCAGCGCGCCGCCGAGGCACGAGCCGGCGCGCGGGTGAGCGCCCGCAGACGTCCCTGTAACACGTCTTATAAACAGTTCTTGATTACCTCATTAGACCACTATAAAGGTTGAGAAAATGAAAAAACCAACTCACTACGAACGTTTGAACCATGACTTTCAACCGAACAGCAAAGGGCGGTTATTTTTTGATGGAAAAAAATTCTGTGATTTGTCCGGATTAAATATTTTGCGCTGTGGTGTTGATACCGTTCGCCAACTTTATCGTGGATATATTAAAACCGGTGTTCTCGATCTGTTCGACAAAACCGGTATGGTATTTTTTGGTGGTCATGAATGGCATGCGGGTCGTATAGGTCGTGATTCAGGCTACCAATTCAAGCTGCAAAATGCTGATTTAGGCTTGATCCTGCTAATTAAAAATTTCAACGTTAAACCAGAATCCAATGGCCCACATTTAAAAATCGAAGTCTCGCCACATCTGATAGAAGAAAACAGTCCCGCACAACTGCAAGAGCTAATGGACAGCTTCGCAAACCTAGTTCTTGATAATATTGAATATAATCAATCCGCAGTACACATTGCAGTAGACCTTCAAGGCTGGGAACCTCCGGCGGATATAGTAGCTCGCATGCATTGCCGTTCGCGTGTAGTTCGCCAATTTGACACCATAGAAACACTGGATTTTGATCACTTGGCTGTCACATATGGGCGCGGCGAAACATATATGTTTGGCTCACCATCATCGATGCAATTGTGTATTTACAACAAAACCAAGCAAGCAAAAGCCACGGATAAACTCGATTTTTGGGAAAATGTTTGGCGTAAAACTGACAACCCATTCGAAGATGTCCCTTACAACTATGACGACACAAAACCCGTTTGGCGCATTGAATTTCGTTTTCACCATTCCGTAGTTGAACAGTTCGCCGCTGGCAGTAAATTTCATGACAGTGACACACCCTGCTATTTCAAGAGCTATACCGCACTCTCACATCACTTGGATGGACTTCTAAAGTATGGTTTTGACAGCTTTAAGTTTTTAAACAGCCCTAGTCGCTTCCATCCCGTATGGACGTTGTTAATGCAGGATCTACTGGTGCAAGTCCCAGTGCCGTCACACCTCGATAAAACCGACTACAAACGCCATTACAAAACCAGCACAGGATTTAGTGGCAAAAATATTGAATTGCTAATTGGGAATGCAATCAGCCTTGCCGCTCGTCAACGGCTATCAGCCAAACAAACCATAGAAGCACTCCAATCGCTCCCCTTCTGGCCGACCATCAAAGAGTTTTATGCACACAAAGGCATGGGTGATATGGATTTGAGGGCTCACATCAGGAAGCTATTAACTGAGCGCTGTATCCGCTGGGGGAAGGCTATCTAATGGCGATAGAAAAACTCGAAGATGGTCGCTGGTTTATCGACATAGAACCAGTAAAAGGCAAGCGCTATCGGCGTAAATTTAAAACCAAGGCAGAAGCTTTGCGTTTTGAAAATTCGATCAGGGCGAAAGTCTCCACTGGGGAAATATGGAATAAAACCAGCACAGATAAACGGCTTTTATCAGAGCTAATTGAACTCTGGTATGGGCATCATGGAATTCACTTGGCTGACCCTGAGCGCCGGAAAAGATCGTTATTAGCTCTATGCTCTGCTCTTGGTGATCCGGTGGCAAAAAGCCTCTCCCCTGCCCTGTACCTGAACTATCGGCAAATACGTGCGCATGATGGGGTATCAGCAAAAACGCTCAACAATGAACTGGGGTATCTAAATGCCCTGTATGGCTATCTCTGGCAAACGGAGCAAATTGCTTACCAATCACCGTTGTTAAAGGTTCGGCCCATAAAAATCAAAGAGCGTGAGTTATCTTACCTCACCACTGAGCAGTGCCAGGAACTATTGCAGCTAGCGCAACAATCCCAAAACCAATGCCTGCACCTGATCGTTCGCGTTTGCCTTCAAACAGGTGCACGTTGGAGCGAGGCTGAAAAACTCACACTCTCGCAAGTTGGTAATGCCCGACTCACTTTCACTGATACCAAATCGGGAAAAAACCGCACTGTTCCCATAACACCAAAACTTGAACAGGATTTGCGCAGGCATGCCCGAGGGGATTACAAACTTTTTTCAACGTCAATCGCGGCTTTTCGTCGCTTGCTTGAAAAGTGCTCTTTCCGATTACCGAGGGGGCAAGCCGCTCACGCACTTCGACACTCTTATGCGAGTCACTTTATGATGAACGGTGGTGATATTTTGACCTTGCAGCGAATTCTTGGTCACAGTTCTATTAACCTGACTATGCGATACGCGCATTTATCGCCGGATCATTTATTGGATGCAGTTAGATTCAGACCTGCAGTCGATGAATAAAAATTTTCGACACTATATCGACACTGCAAACCTCAAAAAGCAAGAACCCCTGAAAATCTTTTGGATTATCAGGGGTTTAGCGACTTCTATATGGCGCACTCGGGAGGATTCGAACCTCCGACCGCTCGGTTCGTAGCCGAGT
>CAZICR010000173.1:0-6634 GCA_964537795.1 uncultured Cellvibrionaceae bacterium
TAGAGTCGGCTTTTTCTGAACTAAGAGAATTGGCAAATTGATAGCGCTATCCTGAGCAATCCAAGCTTGTTTGAATCAGGGGGCGGAGGAGCTGTCCAGAATCCTGTTGAAAATAGTGACTTTGATGCCGCTTTTCTGGGTAAAAAATTCACACAATAAGACGCATTTGTCACTCTGGCTTTTTTTAATACCAATAAATTGACAGCGCTGTCTTATTGTTGGATCATTACAAATGCACTAGTTAGGGTCAAAGTTAAGCCTTGGTTGCCAAGGTTGCACAATAATATTCCAATAATTGCATTCTTTAATCTCACCAGTGTCGGGTCAGACGCCTAGCCTGCATGGTATGCGTCGCTTCTAAACGGTCAGTGACCGGACAAGCTCAGTAGTCTTATTGCTTTCCCTATCAACTGGCTTGGCGGTCATTCTCATAATTAAACGAGGGTAAAATAATGTATAAAACCATCAAATTCACCAATAGACTGGCTGGTGCGTTCAAACGCATTGGGAGTATCGTTGGTGTTGGTGCTGCGATTGCAGCATCACAAGGTGCCTCAGCCAGTTGTACTTACACGATTCAAAGTGAGTGGAACTCAGGCTTCGTTGCCAACGTCACTATTAAAAATGACACAGGTGCGGCCATCAATGGTTGGAATGTTAGCTGGCAATATTCCGCTAACCGCATGAGCAATGGTTGGAGTGCGAACTATTCAGGTTCCAACCCTTATGTAGCGACCAATATGCCTTGGAATGGCAGTATTGGAGTTGGTCAGTCAATCACCTTTGGTTTCCAGGGTGTGAAAAACAATAGTCTTGCAGCTGAGAAACCGGCTGTAACGGGCGCAGCTTGTAACGGTGGCGGTTCTTCTTCCGTCAGTTCGTCTTCACGTTCAAGCTCGATTTCAAGTTCATCACGTTCAAGCTCGATCTCTAGCTCGTCTCGTTCAAGCTCGATTTCAAGTTCATCACGTTCAAGTTCAATATCCAGCTCGTCACGTTCAAGCTCGATCTCCAGTTCATCACGTTCAAGCTCGATTTCAAGCTCGATCTCCAGTTCTTCACGTTCAAGCTCGATTTCAAGCTCGATTTCAAGCTCATCACGTTCAAGCTCTTCCAGCTCTAGTTCAGTTATTTCCGGTAGCGGTGTATTCCGCGTAAACGCCCAGGGTAATCTGACGAAAGATAATCAGCTGGTTCCAGCGCGTTGCGGTAACTGGTTCGGATTGGAAGGTCGTCATGAACCTTCTAATGACGCAACTAACCCAAGCGGTGCGCCAATGGAATTGTACGTTGGTAACATGTGGTGGGTGAATGGCAGTGCTGGTTCAGGACGCACCATTCAACAAACCATGACTGAGTTGAAGAACGCTGGTATCACTATGTTGCGTTTACCAATTGTTCCACAAACTCTGGATGCGACTGATCCACAAGGTCTGAATCCTAACCTGAAAAATCACCAGTCTGTACGTCAAACCAACTCACGTCAGGCTCTTGAAGATTTCATTAAGTTAGCTGATCAAAATGACATCCAAATCTTCATTGATATCCACTCCTGTTCTAACTATGTGGGCTGGCGTGCAGGTCGTATCGATGCTCGTCCACCTTATGTAGACAAAGATCGTGTTGGTTATGACTTTAGACGTGAAGACTATTCTTGTGCTACTACCGGAAATCCAAGTAGTGTGACCAAGATTCATGCCTATGATAAAACCAAGTGGTTAGCAACAATTAGAGAAGTTGCTGGTCTTTCCGCGAAATTGGGTGTAGACAACCTGATCGGTATTGATATTTTCAACGAGCCATGGGATTACACCTGGGCTGAGTGGAAGTCTCTTTCTGAAGAAGCTTATCAAGCGATTGATTCTGTTAACCCTAACATGATCGTCATTGTTGAAGGTGTCTCCGGTACTGCAAATAATCAGGACGGTACACCTGATACAAAAGTTCAAGTGCCTCACGGAAGTGAAGATACCAATCCTAACTGGGGTGAAAACCTCTTCGAAGCGGGTACTAATCCAATCAACATTCCAAAAGAACGTTTACTCTTCTCTCCACACACTTATGGTCCATCTGTATTCGTACAGAAGCAATTTATGGATCCAGCTCAAACTGAGTGTGCCGGTCTTGAAGGTGATGAAGCCGCTCTTCTTGACTGCCGTGTAGTCATCAATCCGACTCTGTTGGAACAAGGTTGGGAAGAACACTTCGGTTATTTGCGTCAATTGGGTTACGGTATTTTGGTTGGTGAGTTCGGCGGTAATATGGATTGGCCAGCCAAAACTAGCCAAGCTGATCGTACTGCTTGGAGCCATATCACGACCAATGTAGATCAACAATGGCAACAAGCTGCTGCAGCCTACTTCAAGAAGAAAGGCATCAATGCTTGCTACTGGTCATTGAACCCTGAGTCTGCCGATACCTTTGGTCTCTACCTGACGCCATGGGACCCAGTCAGTGCTAACGACAAGTGGGGTCAGTGGACAGGTTTTGATTCACGTAAGATTCAATTGTTGAATACACTCTGGGGGCTTTAATCCCTGATCAATAATCTGGAGATTTATCTTCGGTGATTTGGAAAAGCTCCATCTGCAAAGATGGAGTTTTTTTTCGCTTGAAAAAATCTGTCAATAAAAAATTGGCCATAAAAAAACCGAGGTTTTTTGGCCTCGGTTTTTTTATGGCAGAATTGAAAATATTATTCGTGGTTGATTACCATCACATCAGTATCAACAGCAGCGATCAAACGTTCAGCGGTATTACCGCGACGGGTTTTGGTCATACCGTTTTGTCCGAGTGTTCCCATGACAATTAAATCTGCGTTGATTTTTGCTGCCAAAGCAGAAACCACTTCGGAAGTGTATCCATTCTCAACATGGATTTTGTCGTTAGCTATACCAGTTTGATTAATCAGTTTGGCTCGATCCGGGTAACTCATGGAATCCAGGTAACCATTAATGACATGCAGGTCTGCGCCATAAACATTAGCGAAGTGCTTCGCTTGCTCGATGATTTTTTTATTCAATTCAATTTGCACATCGCGCTGTGCCTGAAAATTGACTGCTGCCAAAATCACTTTACGTTGGGCATTGGCGCCTGGGCGAATCAAGACTACCGGGCAAGAGGCAGTTTTCAGGAGTTCCCACTTGGATTCGGTAAAGCTGAAACGACTCAAGTTAGTCTTGGCGTGTACGGGCAAATAAATTAAATCGGCGTCTTGACGTTTAGCTGAATCAACGATGGATTTTTGCCATTCGCCAGACCAGGAAACCTCCATGGTGTAGGTGATTCCGGCATTTGCCAATGGGCCCTTAACGTTTTTTTCAAACCAGGTGAGGTCGCGAAATAATCTGTCATTACTGGAGCGGGTATCAACGGCATCCCCGTCCACGGCTACGAATGCGTGCACATGGGGTTTGGCACTATGCAGTGCAGAGGTAATGATTGCACGTTCAAGCGCTACGTGGGTGTCATCGTTGGGGTCAACCACAACGAAAAGTTTTGCGGGTTTTGACATAATGCCTCCTTAATACCGAGTGTTTGATGTTATTTGGTTGAGTTAAAAAACGGGGCTAGCATAACAATCCGCCAAGTTGATTGACAGTTGATTTCATTCATTGTCATCCAATGAAGGACTCCATCCTCCCAAGTCTTTCCATCGATTCACTATTACACAAAACAGGTCAGCCGTTTTTTCTGCATCGTAAGCAGCGGAATGAGCGTCGTTGTTGTTGAATTCGAGTCCTGCTGCACGACAAGCTTTTGCAAGTACGGTTTGACCAAAAGCCAGCCCGGCCAGTGTTGCGGTATCAAATACACTAAAGGGATGAAAAGGGTTGCGTTTGATATCACAACGTTCTACTGCTGCATTTAAAAAATTTAAATCAAAATGCGCATTGTGTCCGACAACCAATGCACGTGTGCAACCATTTTCCTTGACTGCCCGACGCACTGCTTGCAACAAGTCAGGTAATGCAATCAATTCTGGCTCAGCCATTCTCTCTGGATCATCCAGATCAATACCGGTGAAATCCAGCGCAGCCTGCTCGATGTTGGAACCTTCAAAGGGTTCAATGTGAAATGAAAATGTTTGATGCCGATGGAGCTGCCCATCATCGTCCATACGCAAAGTGACTGCCGCAATTTCCAACAAAGCGTCCGTTTGTGAATTAAATCCACCACTTTCAACATCAATAATAACGGGTAGATAACCTCGAAATCGTTGAGCCAAAAGTGAGTTTGGATCTTTGGGTTGCTCGGGTGGATTCACACTAGTGCCTTAATTTGTATCACGCCAATTGCCACTGCAGGGTTTCGCCAGCCCGCAAGGGTACTAGTTGTGAGCCTGCAAAAGCCAGAGATTCTGGCGCTTGCCAGGAATTTTTTATCAGAGTGATCTGCTCAGGGTTGCGGGGCAAGCCATAAAAGTCTGCACCGAAATGGCTGGCAAAACCTTCAAGTTTGTCCAAGGCATTTGCCGCTTCAAAGGCTTCGGCATAAAGCTCAAGCGCAGCGTAAGCGGTGTAACTGCCAGCGCAGCCGCACGAGGCTTCTTTTTTGTCTTTGGCGTGAGGCGCAGAATCAGTTCCCAAAAAGAATTTGGGGTTGCCACTAATCGCTGCTTTGATCAAGGCTTGTTGGTGGGTATTACGTTTTAAAATCGGCAAACAGTAGTAATGGGGGCGAATCCCACCTGCCAGCATATGGTTGCGGTTGTAGAGTAAATGATGTGCGGTAATGGTTGCTGCAATATTCGCAGGAGCATCAGCGACAAACTCAGCCGCTTCCTGAGTGGTGATATGTTCCAGCACCATCTTCAGCGATGGAAATTCCTGAACCAAAGGGCGCAAATTGCGATCGATAAAGGTTTTTTCACGATCAAAAATATCAATCGAAGAATCAGTCACTTCACCATGCAATAAAAAATGCATGCCTTCTTTTTGCATGGCTTCCAATACCGGATAAATATTTTTCAGATGGGTGACACCTGAGTCGGAGTTAGTAGTGGCTCCTGCGGGATAGAGTTTACAGGCTACAACACCGGCAGCTTTGGCTTTGGCGATTTCAGCAGGATCAGTTTTGTCGGTCAGGTAAAGCACCATCAGGGGTTCAAATTCGCTGCCCACAGGTCGTGCTGCCAAAATTCTTTGTTTGTAAGCAAGTGCATGTTCGGTTGTCATTACCGGCGGTACCAGGTTTGGCATCACAATCGCTCGTGCAAATTGTCGTGCGGCATCGGCCACTGTACGTGTCAGGGCAGCACCATCACGTAAATGAATATGCCAGTCATCTGGGCGGGTCAGGGTTAATTGAAGGGGCATAGGAAATCTCAAACGGAGGATTCATAAACAGCTGGGCATGCTAGCAAAGATGAGAGGTAAATAGAAAACACTATCTTGTCTATACTCAAGCCAACGATATATTTTGCAGAGAGCCAATCTTGTTCAAGTTAATACTCTTCATCAATACTCTCTTTGTGGCCATGACGGTTGAGGCTCAGGTTTTCGCCACACCTGTAACTGAGTCCCGTTGGTCAGTAAACGCGAGTGCTTTTGGTTGTCAGTTGACGCATGAAATTGAAGGTTTTGGTGTATGGAAACTCAGTCATCAATCATCCCGTTCAGAGGCGGCAGTATTGGTGATGGATAAATCATTGGCAGCAAAAAAGAATATGCATTTGCCAGCGACTCTTTACAAAATTACTACAGCACCACCGGCGTGGAAACCGCAACAAATTCCTGAAAACCTCGGTGAGCTGGTACTCGCCAAAATGAATGCTGATTTGGTTTTTTCATCTTCAATGCTGATCAGTGTGTTGAAAACTTTGGACAAATCCACACCCGTCATGTTAACTGCACAAGGCACAAAACCTCTGCGCATTCAATTACAACCCTATAATTTCAATGATGCCTATAAACAATACAAATCCTGCATTGCACAATTGATTCCTTTTACCTTCGAGCAGATTACACGCAACACACTTTACTATCAGGTGGAGGATAAAGAATTGTCAGCGAACAATAAAATTATCCTCGACAAAATTGTGCGCTATATGAAAGCTGATCCTTCCCGTATTCTGGGTGTATTGATTGACGGACACAGCGATGCCCAGGCAGATCCAGCTACAGCTGAAACCCTTGCCAAAAATCATGCTGATTGGGCGGCGGCTTACTTAAAAGAAAAAGGAGTTGCGGAAGACAAACTGGTGGTGCGTGCACACGGCGATAAATATCCGGTCGCCAATAATATTTTAATAAAAGAAAGAGCCAAAAACCGTCGCGTGACAGTGCGTTTGGAAGATGAAACTATTCGTCAAAAAAATGCAGAAAAAATAGCAGAATTAAGAAAACAGTCAGAAGAAAAAGCTGCCGCGCAAGCCGCTTCTTCGTCCGCATCTTCATCGGTGGCGCCTCCTCCTGAATTTGGTGATAAATTGCCAATTGAGCTGGAATTGGAAAGAATGGTTGAGGGGCAGGATTTGGAGAAGCCTTCGCCTAGTGAGTTGCCCTCACCCTAGCCCTCTCCCAAAGGGAGAGGGAATTGGCTCCTCCCTTTGGAAAAGGGAGGGATTTAAGATGGTCAAAATTTTCTGAGATTTTAAATCCCCCCTAACCCCCCTTTTTCAAAGTGGGGAACA
>CAZICR010000174.1:0-6616 GCA_964537795.1 uncultured Cellvibrionaceae bacterium
GCTGTGGAATCTTTTTATTCAGTGTTGTGACTGGTTGTGCAGTAACAAAAAACGAAGGTAAAGATACCAATAAGATCGCTTACATTTTTACTTACTTTACAAAAAATGGTGAAGATGGTTTGCATTTAGCCGCAAGCAGGGATGGGTATGATTGGAAAAAATTGCCGCGAGCAGAAAATCATTGGCGGCCGGAAATTGGTAAATCCAAATTGATGCGTGATCCCAGCATAGTACAGGGGCTAGATGGCACTTATCATATGGTGTGGACATCCGGCTGGAATGAAAACAATATTGGATATGCATCCACCAAAGATTTTATTCACTGGACACCACAAAAAGAAATTCCGGTCATGGCCCATGAACCCCAAGTGCGTAATGCCTGGGCACCGGAAATTATTTACGATGAAAAATATAATCATTTTGTGATTTTCTGGTCATCCACTATTCCACATCAATTTTCGGAAACTGCAGCTTCTTCTGAAGATAGCTACAATCATCGTCTTTACTACACTACCACTCGTGATTTTGAAACCTTTACACCGACACAACTATTTTATGATCCGGGTTTCAGCGTTATAGATGCGACTTTTTTAAAATTTAATCAGCGATTGTATTTAATCATTAAAGACGAAACGCGCTTTCCACCGAGAAAATATTTGCAGCTAGCTAATGCTGTCAGTTTAACTGGGCCTTTTGCAAAACCCGGTGCACCTATTACTCGCGAAGGCTATTGGGTAGAAGGGCCGACGGCCGTGCAATTGGGTGATTATGCAGTCATTTATTTTGATGCTTATACCAGTCGCAATTACGGCGCAAATCGTTCGAGAGATTTGATTCATTGGGAAGATGTATCAACACAAATGCATTTTCCCGATGAAGGCACGCCGTTGCGTATGCGTCACGGAACCGTGATTCCTGTACCTTTGAAGCTGGTAGAAAAGTTGGAATCAAAAAAATAATTAGACTTTGCATCGATGAATATTTTTCATAACCAGGTATTAACAATGAAACCGTTTTTGGGTTTGCGTGCACATGATTTTGGAACACTGCCTGTGGAAGAACTTGCTGCATCTATTGCTTCATCCGGTTCACAAGCGGTGCAGTTAGCGTTGGCAAAAGCATTGCCGGGAAGTCATTTAATGCCTGAAAAATTTGGTGAAGGTGGATTGCAGGCAATTCGCCGAGCCTTTAATCAGCATGACATTTCGATTGCAGTGATTGGCTGTTATATAGATACAGTCACGCCGGATCTGGATGCGCGTGAATTTTCCCTGAAACGATTTGAAGCGCACATTGATGCTGCTGCAACACTGGGTTGCCGCATTATAGGCACAGAAACCGGTTCGCCAATTCCTTATTTGGATAAAAATAATGGACGTGAAATTGCTTTTCGTGTTGCATTGCAATCATTGCACCGGTTGGTAAGGGCAGCGGAAGAAAAAGGCGTTTGTGTTGGTGTAGAAGCAGTCGCGGAATATCACGCGCTTTCTACTATTGAACATATAGACATTATGATTGAGGAATTTAATTCACCGGCACTGGGTATTATTTTTGATCCTGTAAATTTAATTCCGCTTGCCGGTGTAGAAAATATGGATGTATTTTTAGATAAGTGTTTTGCAACTTTTGGCGATCGAATAGTCGCGATACACGCAAAAGATTTCAAAATGGTAAAAAGTGAAAATGGCTTGAAAAAAATGGGCGATTTGCCAGTAGGTACAACAGGAATCATGGATTGGACGGGTGTATTCAAACGCTTGATCAAAGCAGGTAAACATCAAGTGCCTATTTTATTGGAAGATACTAGTCCTGTTCATGCGGTGGATTCGTTTGCTTATTTGCAGCGTGCATGGGATCGGGCTTTGACACTTAGTTCCTCCCTTTGAAAAAGGGAGGCTGAGAGGGATTTAGAATGGTCAATCTTACGAAAATTTTAAATCCCCCCTAGCCCCCCTTTTTCAAAGTGGGGAACCTAACTACTTCCCCACATTATTATTTCCCCACAATTTTTCGTAAGACCATCCGGATAAATCTTCAACGACTGCACGACTATGTTCACTTGAAGGTTCACTAGCGCCTGACTTTAAATGTTTAATTTCCTGCATTAACAATTCGTGAGTATCTCTATTTAATTTGAAGCGAAGAGAAACAAAAAATCCGAAGAGTAATAGGACTATGGGGCCAACTACCATCACCGTTACTATGGTGTGAATGGCTTCAGTCGATTGGGTTTCACTGCCGGAGACAAAACCGCCCCATTCAATAATAATTCCAACAAACATAACCGCCAGGGCCTGCGCTGCTTTACGAATAAATGTCATCACACCGGCAAAACTACCTTCGCGGCGTTTGGCGGTAACAATTTCATCTACATCGGCAATATAGTTGTAAACATTCCAGGGAATATAATTCAATGCTCCGCGACCAAGACCTGCGAGTATCACTGCGCCCAGTAATAAATAACCGGGTGGAAATTCGCTGAAGGTTAAAAATAAAATCAACAGCGAAAAAATACCTGCAATATAACTGCTAACTGCAAGGCGATAGGTGTAAGCAGGGCCAATGCGAATGACCAATGCAATTGCCAGTGCGACTGCAAAGAGTTGTGCAATATAAGTATTGGCAATCAGTGATGAAGCAATAACCACTGAGCCACCCAATGCAAATACAACAAAGTAAGTGAAAGCCGCATTAAAAATATCCTGACTGATATAACCACCCAAATACATCCCTAAATGCAAACGGAAAGCGCGAATACGTAAAGTTGATGACAAATTTACAAACACTTTTTTTAATGAATCCAGTGCGGATGTTTTGGGTTTACTTTCATCTTCACTTTCTATTACCGGTGGGCGCTCCCAGGTGAAGAGATATGTGATAGTGACTACCAGCATAAAGGCAAGGGTAAAAATAATTCCCATAATCAGAAAGGTATCGGCGTTTTCTTTTCCGCCCACGTAATTAACAATCCAGTTGGGCAGAATGCCTGCAAAAATTGCCGAGATTTGTCCGACCAAAATGCGTGCACCGGCGAATTTTGCTTTTTTGGCATAGTCATCGGTCATTTCAGCAGCGAGTGTTTCGTAAGGGATTAATACTGATGCGTAAACCAATTCGAAAAAAACAAAGGTGAGCAAATAATACCAATAGTGTTGTCCGCTCACCCACATCAGAGCAAAAGCGGGTAGGAGTGGGATTGCTATTAATAAAAAAATACGACGGCGACCAAAACGGCGACCCAGTTTGGTTTTGTTGAGATTGTCAGATATGTGACCAATCAACGGGCTGGCAACAGCATCGAGAATTCGTGCAATCGCAAAAATAGAAGCTGCTTGGACCGCAGATAATCCACAAAAAGTAGTGTAGAAAAAAATTAACCAACCACTGATTACCGCCATCGAGCCCGCGCCCAGGACATCATTTAATCCATAGGCAACGTAATTACGGGTTTTTATCTCGCGCATTTGCATAGTTAATACTCTAATTATTTTTTGTATTCATTATGGTGTTGCGCAAGAAAGCTTGCGCATTAGATATAGCGATTCATAAACTCCACCAGTGCCAAAATCGCCATGGATTGGCCATAGGGCATGGATGTTAATGGAATGTCGCGATAACCCTGCAAATCATTAAATACCGGTGTACCAAAAGAAACCTGTTGCAATTCTCCTTCATCACTGATGTTTGCCAGAACAGCTTTAATGGCTTTCATTGCCATAGGTTCATACTTGTTATCCAGATAGCCTTTGCGTACCGATTTTAAAATTCCGTAAGCAAAACCGGCGGCAGATGAAGCTTCCAGATAGGAAGATTTATCGTTAATCAATGTGTGCCACAAACCGCTTTCGTCTTGAAAATTCTCCAAAGTTTTGACTTGTGCTTCCAGAGTTTCAATTAAAAATAAACGCGTGCTGTCGTGCGGTGGCAAGTCGAGCAATTCAATAAACTCCGGAATAGCAATGGTGACCCAACAATTTCCGCGCGCCCAAAGTGCATCTGCAAAATTGTGGCGGCCATCAAAAGTCCAGCCATGAAACCAGAGACCGGTTTTTCGATCAGCCAAATATTTTGTGTGCAACATAAATTGACGTTTTGCTTCTTCCACATAGGCGGGGCGATTAAATAGCAGCCCAATTTTTGCGAGCGGCAACACGCACATCATTAAAGTATCGTCCCAGATTTGCTGGTAGTTAACCGAATTAAAAACAATGTGTTGCAAACCGCCTTCTTCAGTGCGCGGCATTTCATTCATCACCCACTCGGCCCATACATCCAGATAAGGCAAGTAACTGCGATTACCCAAACGTTCTGCCAAATAAGCGAGCGTGAGAAAAGGAGAAACTGTGTTGACATTTTTGGTGGGCGTGCCAGCGTCAAAACGGTTTTTAAACCAATCCTGCATAATCACCAAGGGTTTTTCATCACCGGTGATATCCCACAATTTGAGCAAACCATAAAGGCCAATTCCGTGAGTCCATTCCCAATCATTCCAGCCTTTGGTATCTATCACACGACCATCGTCCAGTCGCAACAGAAATTCACCGCTGGTGTCTTTGATATTCACCAGATTATCAATCAACTTATCAATGCTGCGCCTTATCTCGGTACGCGCAATACCTTCTACTGTAGCAACCATAAATACTCACAACGGATTGTCTGTTTGGAAATTTTTTGTCGGCTGATGATACATTCACAGTTTTAAATTGTCGATCATATTCGATCATATGTAGTCAATATAATTCAAGCATGATATAAATACGATCACAAGCGATTGAATTCGCCAACAATAAAAGCAGGTGAGACTATGAATCGTCGCGACTTCTTTATCTATAGTGCTATGACCGCCTCTGTGCCTCTGGCGGCTTCTTTACCTTTTTCTGCCAGTGCAGACAAGGCTAATACAACCGGCTTACGGCTGACAAATCCAGATCAACTGGGTTGGTTGGAAAGGACTGAGCCTTCTGCACTTGCGGGTTTTACCTGGGGGCAGCCCTGGCCTCAGGCTAGCCTTCAACAGGATCAGCCTTTGTATCTTGTTGATCAGAAAGGCAGGCCGCAACCACTGCAAACCTGGGTAACAGCAACTTGGCCGGATGGTTCTATCAAATGGACTGGCCATGCTATTCCGGCTGAATTATCCCCCGGCCAGGAATTCAGTCTCGCACGGGGCGAGCCCCCCAGGCCCAAACAAAAAATCAATATCAATGAAACCACCAAACGCTGGATTATTGATACCGGTGTTATTCGTTGTGAAATTGCCAAGAGCGGCGATGTCATTATTGAATCCATTAAACGCGGTAAAAAAACTTTGCTGCAAAATGCCCGATTTATTGGACAACGGCAATCACATCTGGAGTTAGATGCAGAGCAACCTCTGGCAATCACCAACTTCACTGCAACTATTGAACAGGTAGAAATTGAACAGCGAGGACCTGCGCGTGCAGTCGTGAAATTATCAGGCATTCATCGCGAAGCGGATGGTCGTGAGTGGTTACCTTTTTCATTGCGACTTTATTTTTATGCCGCTGGTGATTCAGTACGTATTAGTCACAATTTTATTTTTGATGGTGATGAACATAAAGATTTTATTCGCGCATTAGGATTGCGTTTTGATCTGCCTATGCAGGATGAAATTTACAATCGCCATATACGTTTTGTAGGGGAGGGCGACGGGCTCTGGGCAGAATCACCACAAGGTATTACCGGTTTGCGGCGCGATCCAGGTAAAGCAGTTCGTGATGCACAAATTAATGGTTTAGCAACACCTGAATTAAATACCTGGGATAAACGTGTCAGCGAGCGTTTGCAATTTATTCCGGTGTGGAATGATTACAGTCTCGCACAATTAAATGCGAATGGCTTCAGTATTAAAAAACGAACCAAAGCCGGTCATGCATGGATAGATGCAGACCAAGGCACACGTGCTGCCGGTGTTGCTTATGTCGGTGGTGCATCTGGTGGTGTGTTATTTGGTATGCGCGATTTTTGGCAATTGCATCCCACGCAAATTGATATTCGCAATGCGGGAACTGAAATTGCGCAAGCCACATTATGGATCTGGTCGCCTGATGCGCCACCGATGGATTTGCGTTTTTATCACGATGGTATGGGTATGGATACTTATGCAAAACAACTTGAAGGATTGGAAATTATTTACGAAGATTACGAACCGGGATTTGGTGCACCACAAGGTATTGCACGCAGCACAGACATCACGCTGTTTGCATTGGATCACACACCTTCGCGCAAGCGTTCTATTGAATTGGCAGATGCAATTCGATCACCCGCACAGATTATTGCTTCACCGCAAACTTATTTAGATGCAAAAGTATTTGGTGGTTTGTGGAGTTTGCCTGATCGCTCATCACCCATGAAAAATGCGATTGAAAATCGTCTAGACTGGTCGATTGATTTTTATCGCCAACAGGTAGAGCAACGTCATTGGTATGGCTTTTGGAATTATGGCGATGTGATGCACACTTATGATATTGATCGTCATGTGTGGCGGTACGATGTTGGTGGATTTGCTTGGGACAATTCCGAACTTTCACCTGACCTCTGGTTGTGGTATTCATTTTTACGCACAGGCGATGCAAAAGCATTTCGTTTGGCAGAA
>CAZICR010000175.1:0-6614 GCA_964537795.1 uncultured Cellvibrionaceae bacterium
AAATTTCAATAATGGAGCTGGGTAAATCGCGATAAATAAAATCGCCATATCCGGGTAACTTGCCAAAAAAACCTGTTTCGTTTTGGTAATTCACGTTAACACCTAGATTCTTTCTGGACACTTAAACGCTGTAAGCAACCCTCTACGCAGTGGATTGTTCACACTCTTCGTTTTGGCTTCATAGGTAATCTGGTTTTCCATATTGCCATTATCCACGACTGAAAATTCAATCAAATACACATTGGATGCAGCAGTTTTATTTATCCTGGATGCATCGAGTAAACGGAACAATGCCCATGGACCTGTGAATGTCCTTTCATGGATGGAATCCGTCAGATCTTCGAAAATAATACGCAAACGCAAACTATCGTCACCACCAGACCATTTGATAGGTTTCCAGAATTTGGGGCCATGTTTGTATTCAACCTGGGTGTTACCTAATTCCAAGGTAAATCGCGAATGCTTTTCGCTCATACTCAACGGGCGCAACTCAAGTTCCACTGACGGGAATTCGCCGCCTCCCTGGAAGAACATGCGTTTGATTTCGGCGGCAGTACTTAATTGCGTTAATGCAGAAGATGAAATACCAAGGCTGAAATTATCAACGCCTTTATTTCGCCAACCATTTTTAGTGTCAATAAACGGCAACAAAAATTCTTCACTAAATTGATCAATAGTACCACCCGGTTTAAAAAACTCACTGAAATCCAGCATGGCAATCTCATCACTGGAAGAAGGGTTCAATGGATATTTGCCCGCAAGCACTTGCGCATAAGGTGTATAAACCCTTGAACGCCACTCGCTGCTTAAATATCCATTGGCTGAACCCAGAATCACTTTCCATGATTGATCCGCCATATCGGTCAACCAGCGATTGACAGGATCAGGCAAGGTTGTTGCGTAAGCTTTCAAGGCAGTAACAGGATTACTGGAACCACTTTCAAAACGCGCCTTGGCCACTTCAAATGCTTTTTTACCCGCATCCGGTGCCATGGCAATTTCTGCTACGAAAATTTGTAAGTCCTGAATTTTCTGCAAAATGCCATCCACAGGTGCCGGGCCACGTGAACTTTCGCGCATCAACAACTGCAAATCTTTAAATTGTTTATCGACACGTGTAGTTTCCATTTGACCCGCGATCAAACCGGCCACTTGTCCAACTTTAGTTGTGCCTCTATCTTCTGCAAGATTTTCCAAAACAGGTGGTGTTAACTGGGTGTGATTCAATCCCGTTTGCAAAATAGAAGACAAAGGCGAATATACCGGATCAGCAAAACTGGACAGCAAGGTTTTCGCCTGAAACACATCGGTAAATTCAACAACATTAAGATTCTGGTAAACATCCAACCAGACACGACTGTAATCTGCCAGATAATAGTCTTTCACTTTTCGACTGATTTCTTCCAAATTTTCTTTGGCAAAAACTACCCCTTCATCACCCATCAACCAACGCTCTTCAGCGAGACTGCTTATAAGCGGAGAGTCTGCAGAAAAATCAAGATTTTTATAGGAATCAATCGTATAAAGCCCCGGAATTGTCAGTGCTCTTATAGCACCTCCATCCACTTTGTAAGTTGACCTAACGGATTCGCCAAACTCGTTCAGTAATTCCAGTTGAAAGGCGTAATCTTTATCCGCTTTTATTTTCTCATAAATGCGAATATCGGCCGGCACACGCAACAGGGTGGAACGAGTATTTTTAACAATGCGTTCATCCACTTCTATCGGATCAAATTTCAATCCCAATAATTTGTCGAGATGTGATTTCAGTTCTTGTCTGCGCGTAATATCTGCCTCAAAACGTTGTGCCCAAAACGTATTGAACCAGTCATTCACTTTTTTGGTTTCCAGATGATCGTGTTGATTCAGCATCATATAAATACGGAAGGTATCAAGAAGATCATCGCCTCCCGCACTTCGGGTAAGCGCATCTTCCAACAACTCTTTTAACTTCGGCAAAAAAACTGTTTTGAGTGAATTTTCGTAAGCAAGATCAGCGGCTTGATCAACACTGGGATCATACATTCCCAATCCAGATAGCCAAGGGTGGTCCTGCTGATCATAGACAACACTGGCTTGGGCAAGTGAATTCAGCGAAGGCAGCACAACACGTATATCTTTATTCCTGACCTGAACTTTTTCTTTTTCACTCTTGAATGTGTCTATATAGCCTTCAACTTCTGCCATGGATAATTTATGCCGGGTGATACTTCCACTCCAAATAAGCAAGCTACCGGCAGCGATTCCCGCCAAACCTAAAAATGCGGCGCGACGAGCCCATTTAAAAATCAATTCATAGCGAGTATTGGCACCCACCAATTCGGCTTCAGGAAATATGACATCACGAAATAAATTGGTGAGGAAAAAACTTTTACCTTGCTGGCTGGGAGCATTGGAAGCATCGCGACTAAATCCAAAATTGGCAGCTACCGATGTCATTAATCTATCGATCGGAGATCCATCCTGAGTGCCGCTGGAAAAATACACACCACGCAAATAGGGTTGCATACGGAAACGATTGGGAACAAATGCTTTACGAGTGAAATCTTCAACAATCGTTTGTAAATTTTCCATTTGTTGGGGAAAACTGTTGATCGCAGCACGGCGTCTAACATCGCGCTCCTGATGCATACGCCCAACAACCCGGTCGTACAATCGACGGGAAATTTTTTCCAGCTCTTTCGACAAAAAATCAAAATCCGGAGACTGCCCAGGCGCTGATGCATTAGGTAATGACACACCCCATACCTGATTGCGATCTTCTTTTCCAAGATCTTCAAAAAATTCGGTAAAACCTGACACCAAATCTACTTTGGTAAACATCAAATAAACGGGAAATCGAATTTGCAGCTTTTCCATTAATTCATCCAAACGTGAACGAATGGTTTTCGCGTGTATGGATCTTTCTTCTTCCGTTTGCGTGAGCAGGTCATGCAAACTAATAGCAACAATTGCGCCGTTAATTGGCCGACGACGACGATTGCGTTTAAGCAAATCCAAAAAACCTTCCCAGGCAGAACTGTCGACAACCCTGTGGCTGTCTTGTGTGGTGTAACGCCCTGCGGTATCAATTAACACCGCTTCATTGGTAAACCACCAATCGCAATTCCGGGTTCCACCCACGCCTTGTAATGCACCTTTTCCAAATTGATCTGCTAATGGAAAATCCAAACCTGAATTCACTAATGCCGTAGTTTTACCCGAACCTGGCGGACCAACAATAATGTACCAAGGTAATTCGTAAAGCGCTTTGGTGCTGCTACGACCTTTAAATTTCAATTTTTTCAAGGTCGACAGTGCTTCGGTAAAGCGTTGGTTGATCTGATGAATTTCCTCGAGCGCCTGGGTTGAATGACCCGCTTGTTGATTTTTTCCAATATCGGAAACCAAATCTTCATTATTCTTTTTATTTTTTAATTGCACACGTAAGTAATTAAGCGCCCATAGCATGACCAAAATCAGAATACAAAAAATCCTGACGGTTACACTGGCAAGGGGAGCCGAGTTTTCACCACCAAATTTTATTTGTGGCCCGGCAAACCAGATCAAAAGACTAAATAACAAAAGACCAAGTAATGCAAAAAATACAGGGCTGGTAAATATTTTTTTCATCGGTAATTATTTTCCTTCTACTGGATATCAGTATCACTTCCCTGCTCGTTTACCGAACCGGAAATATTTTGTAATTCAGCTGCTACTGGAGCAGATGACGAATAAAGCCAATAGCGGAAGCCTGAATAACCAAAAAATAAAATTGCCCCGACAAATGCGAGCACCACCCACAGCGGCACATAGTTTTCAAGGCTCTTGCGAACGTTACCCAAACCCTGCCAATTGGCTGACAAATTTCTTTCGTAATCACCACGATAACGCCGAATAATTGCATAGAGCTCTTCCCGCAATTGATCCAACTGATCTTTGCCCCTGTCTGTGAGTCGGTATTTGCCCTCAAAGCCCAAACTCAAACAAATATAAAACAACTCGATGATCTCAATATTTTCTGCGGGCGACTGACGTAAACGATCCAATATCAAAAAACATTTTTCACCACCCGAGGTTTCATTGTGAAAAATTGATAGCAAAGTTCGCTGTGACCAAGCACTCTCTCCACCCCAAGGTGTATTCAAAACTGACTCATCCAGCACCGAACAAATTAAATATCGGGCAGACAAAATCACTTCCTGACGAATTCCCGCATCTCTCATGCGGCCTTCAAAAGTTCTGATTTCACCAATCAGCCGTTGATGCAATCCACCAATATCACTGTGCGACAAGGACTGCCGTGTTTTTTCAAACACAGCAAGTAAAGTGGATGCGAGATTCACCAAACTGTTCAAACCTTTACCGGTGTGAAAACTGGTTAACTCAACAGAAGACACATTTCTTGTTGGTGCCTGTTGGGGAGCGGCTTGTCCGGATCTTTGTCCGCCGGGTGTGGGTTGTTTGAGCACTGTCCTGTTACCACCAGGCATAGGCTGCTTGAATACCGTTTTATCAGAGTTGTCAGACATGATGTTCTCTCAATGTAATCTGCCGGGATTGGCAGGAGCCTTACATACGTATCGCCCAAAATTCCATTTCCAAACCAGGGAAATCTCCGCCTATATGCATTGCAAAACCTCCAGAAGTCGCAAACTCCTTCCAAATCGGATTCTGTTTGTCCAATTCAAAATAGGTATAGCCAGATCGGTAAGGTATTTGTCGGGGAGCCACTGGTAATGCTTTCAAACCAACACCTGGCATAGCAACATTGACCAATTGACGAATACGTTCAACAGGGCCAATTTTCATTTGTGCCGGCAATCGAGTACGAATGATTTCTTCTGCAACATCGGCACGAACTGCCAACACAAACATGGCTGTACCCAGCAAACTGCGATCGCCAATTTCAGCAACACGAATACCATATTTTTTCTCTACCAATACCAATGCAACCGCTGTTTGCTCATACACCATCGAGAGGCCACTGCGAAGCTCGGACATTAAAGGCGCAAACGTCAGCTGCAGGTTTTCGTGAGCATAAGCCGGAAATTCTATTGGCCTTTTGGTAGTTGCCACAAAAGTACTCAATTCACCTGCAAACTGCATGACTTCAGCAAAAAGTGTCAGAGGATGCAAACCCTGTCTTTGTCCCAAATGTTTTGCGTAGGGCTCAATACGATTCAGAAATTGCAACATCATGTAATCAGCAATTTCTGCAGTACCACCGCGACGTGTATCCGCTAATCGACCGGCAATTGATTCAGCGCGATGATGCAACAAACCTACAAGTTCGTTTAAAAAAGAAACCAGTTTTTGCGCAACGCGACAATCCAGACAAGTCGCAATGTAATTATCATCAAGCAGGACTTCTTTATTTTCACGTGACTCAGCAATTTTCATTACACCAACGCAAGCATAACCACTGCGATCATCCGATTC
Source organism: uncultured Cellvibrionaceae bacterium (assembly GCA_964537795.1). Taxonomy (GTDB): domain Bacteria; phylum Pseudomonadota; class Gammaproteobacteria; order Pseudomonadales; family Cellvibrionaceae; genus Cellvibrio. Next base: position 5,422 of record CAZICR010000175.1, read on the forward strand.
CAATAAAAGTTTGATACGCAATTTTCCAATATCCACTTTGTACAAATCGCCACTTTCATCAGCAACATCACGCACATCGTTTTCAACAGAATAGTATCGTGCCATTCCATAAGTGCTGTCTTCAGGGAGTACATCAACTGCACCGGGTCTTTTGAGTGGTACGCACAAATACACTACTTGATTATGAGTATTTTCTGCTACTTCAAGAACCGGTGGAATATCATCAACATCCGGAATACTGAAGGGTGTTCCATCAGGAAAAACACCTTTTGCCTTTAACAAGGACACCTTGCCCAGCTTTAATAATTGCTGATCAAACTCAAACTCTTGCAATCCCCATGCATAAGCACCATAGGCAGAACATTTTCCACCTATGTAACGTTCAAAATATCGCTCTTGTTGTTGAAAATGTTGTGGATTAAGAAACATTCCCTCAGACCAGATGACCTTACTTTCTAAAGACATAGCATTATTTCCAATCAACTAAAATATTGCGAAATGGCATCCGGTTTACGGATTATGTTATTTAAGTAAAACCAGATTGTTTGCTGAAATTTTAACTCTAACCGCGTTGCGAACAAGATTACTTGCTGAAATAGGAAATACTACTTTGTATTTTGCATCTTTATATTGATAAAACTCTGCATACAAAGCTACATATTGGGTGTCTTTACTCAACACAAAATGTTCAATGGTATTTTTACCAGGAGCCAAACGTTTTAATTCTTGTTTGGCAACCAAATCAGCACCAATTGTTTTTTTATCGTTCTCATACAGAGTAATGAAATCGGCGCGGTCAAATAATTTTGTTGCTTTGAGTTCATACAAACGAATAAATAAAGGGCTCGGTGTTCCACTTTCATCCGGGTTAATATCGGAATCAACAATGATTTCCAATTTGAGGTCAGTGTCCAGATTAAGCGCACCGCCCACTTTGGTATTGACTGTACTACAACTCGCAATCAACAGAATTGATAAAACCAAACACCCGCTATAGATCATTCGTAAACTGAACATAATTTTTTCTCTACTTTTCATTTTTTCATTGCTCGTTTCTTGCCGCTTTACGTCTGGCACTGACTAACTTGAATATTTGATTTTCATAAGCCTGAACAAAGTCATCGCCAAACAGATGGCGGAAGGATTGTTCCATATTCTCGGCATAACTTGCAAAATGCTCGGCATAACTATTC
>CAZICR010000176.1:0-6606 GCA_964537795.1 uncultured Cellvibrionaceae bacterium
GCAGGCAGTGTTAATTTTTATAATGCTTCGACTTTTGCTTTATTAAATACTGTATCTGTGGGTGCAAACCCTGACTCAGTGACTTACACACCGGATGGAAGTCGTTTGTTGGTGGCAAACGAAGGTGAGCCAACCACTTATCTCACGCCTGGTAATGATCCTGTTGGCTCAATAAGTATTATCAACACCAATACGTTTACAACTCAAACTGCAGACTTCAGCGGCTTTAATGCGCAAGCGCTTGCACTCAAAGCTGAAGGCGTGCGCTTGACTGGACCTGGTGCATCAGTCGCGCAAGATCTTGAGCCAGAATATATTGCTGTGAGTCAGGACGGCAGCACTGCATTTGCAACATTACAAGAAGCTAATTCGATTGCCGTTATTGATGTGGCTTCCGCAACTGTGACTGACATTAAATCTATGGGTTTAAAAGATCACAATCTTCCTGGGAATGGACTTGATGTATCTGATCGCGATGGTACTGGCAATAATCCACTCGTTGGCAATATTCAAAACTGGAATGTAATGGGAATGTACATGCCTGATGGCATCGCGAGTTTCACTAAAAATGGTCAACAGTTTTACGTCACTGCTAACGAAGGTGATTCACGTGAAGATTGGCCAGGTGGCGCAGAAGAAGTGCGCGTGGGTAGTGCGGCTATTGATCCTGCATTGAATGCAACAATGGTCGCTGCACATGGTGCTGATTGGCAAACCAACAATGACAAACTGAATCGATTAACCGTTTCAAAAAGTGGCGATACAGATGGTGATGGTGACTTGGATCAAATTCAAGTTTTCGGCACACGCTCTTTTTCTGTGTTAGATGCTGATGGTGACATGGTGTTTGATTCCGGTGATCAGTTAGAACAAATCATCAAGACACACTATCCAACACTTTGGGATGATAGTCGTAGTGATAACAAAGGTCCTGAACCCGAAAGTGCTGTAATGGGTAATGTGAATGGTCACGATATTTTATTCCTGGGATTGGAGCGCTCAAACGCCATCATGGCTTGGGATATGACTGATTTGAGCAACATTGCGTTCATCGACATGTTATTCACCAGCGGTGATACAGGCCCGGAAGGTTTGTCTTTTTTTAGTACTGAAGTCGGAAGCTTTTTAGCCGTGTCTAATGAAGTTAGCCGCACTACCAGTCTTTATCAAGTAGCTGCTGTTCCGTTACCTGCTGCTGCTTGGTTATTCTTGTCTGCATTGTTCGGTTTAGCGGGTATTGCTCGACGTAAATAATTTCTTATTTTAGTTTTATCGAAAAATGCCTGAGTAATCGGGCATTTTTTATTGTGAAAATTCATTTGATTGAAACTGTCGCTATTTCCTTCTTTTCACAAAATACTCACATACATGACTTAAATATGTCTAATAAATTTCACCTGTTTGTATTTGTATATACATATTTCGGAAAGAGAATCATTAGGTACAACTAAATTAAAGCCATCAAGAAATTATTTTTTCAAATGCTGGAAAGAAACGAAATTCATCAATTCAACGTGAATTTCAACAATTTAAACGGAGGGTTTTACAAATGACTAGAAAATTTCCCGAGCAATCTCCAGTAGATCAAGAGACACTTCCCTTTTTTAATAGAGCAACAATAGGAGCGCTGCTGGCCCGTATTGAGAGGGGATTATCCAAGCAAATAAAAAATATGCTTGTGTCGATTTTTTCAATTTTCCTTACATTGGCTCAACATGCCTATTCATATGATCAAAACACTGGATCTTTTTACCCATTTGATAATTCTGAGTTTTCGACAGCAATGTTGAATACACCTGAAAAAGGATGGTTAAAAGCTAATAACACCATTATGCCTGTTACAGCAGAAAATCTGCCAAGTTACGGAATGGTAATGCGGGTCGATTGTGGTGAATCAATGGATCGTTGTGTGTACGATAAAAAGTTCAATGCTGCAATAAATTTACAGAATATTGGTGAAATCCATGTAGAGGTATATGTAGATGATCCTGTCGCAATGGAGAAAATTACACTGTATTTTACAGAAAATCTTGAATGGAAAAATTATTTTGATCTTACGCAGTCTGTTACACATGGTTTGCAGACCTTGGTATTTCCGATATCAAAATTTGTCAAAGCAGGTCAGCCATCATGGGCAAATATCAATGCAATGCGATTTTCGGCTTGGAATGCAACAAATTCTGCGGACAGAAAATCAACGACAATCAGAGTAAAGTCGATTAGGGCTATTCCCAGGGCATCTGTTGTTGTGGTTTATGATGACAAAGATATTAACGCAGCAGCACAAAACGAGGATGATAGATTACAACTGTGCGATTCTTATAAGCGGCTTTCAAATAGTTGCCATGAACAATTATCACATCTTCTCAATAACGGATTTGTGAAACACAATAAAGAATCCGTTAAAAGTTTGGATGAAAACCTTGAAAAGTGGACGGAAGCTAAGATACTCATCATTCCACACAACACTACGTTAACCGGCACTTCAATTACAAAAATTAATAACTTCGTTTCAGCTAATGGTGGTTTCCTGGTGGCTTTTGGTAAGGTAGATCCCGGGTTATCAACTATTTTAGGGTTTACCATTGGATCAAAGACTTCTGATCAAAATAGTTTTGAATTTATTCAAACCAATTTAGTTGGTATTCCAGCTAAGATTCAACAGGCTTCCCTTCCTCCTTATGCTGTGTCATCTGTAAATCCCCAAAATGTAGTTGCCAAGTGGATGAATCAGATTCCTGCTTGGATTAGATTTCCTAGAGGGTACTATATGTCAAGTCATTTGCATTACCAGTCAAGTAATGATTCGGCGTTGACACAAGCTAAGAGTGATATGCTGGTAACCTTGTTAGCGAACTTATCTCCAGAGATCGGAATAAGTGCTGCTCAACAGGCAAAGAGATCTTATTCTCATGTAGGAAAGTACAACAGTATTGAAGAATCTAGAGTTCAAGTATTATTGGAAAATACCCCAGAAAATACACAAAAAATTGTTGAAAACCTTTTGTTAATTGATGGTCTAGAGCTGGATCACAATACATTGCTTAATCAAAATAACTACACCGAATCTATTTCGACTGCAAAGAAAATTGAAAAATTGCTCGAAGAAAACTACGCACTGAGTCAACAGAGTACATCAAATAGCGAATTCAGGGGCGTATGGAGTCACGATAGTAAAGGCCCTTACTCTGGCGACTGGAATAAGGCTATCGCAATTTTGAAAGATAATGGTTTTAATGCAGTTATTTCAAATATTTCAGGAGCAGGCTTCGCGCACTATGCCTCTGATAATGTTGATTTACAGCCAACGAGTAATGATCAATTGCGTGCGCTGATCGACGCTGCTCATGAAAAAGGGATAAAAGTCCATGCTTGGGATATGGTTTGGAATCTTTATAAAGTCAACGACAACTTCTACAATAAGTTGGTTTCTGAAAATAGATTAATGGCAGAAGCCAAAAAACAGAGTGATACTCTGTATAGTCCTTCACCACTTGCAAAAATAAATGGCGAAACTAGCTATGCATGGATAAGCCCATGCCATGATGCCAATAGAGAATACAAAAAAAGGATGATATTAGAAATTGCTGATAAGTATGAGGTAGATGGAATTCATCTTGATTACATCAGAATTAATGGTGAAATGACAATGTATGAAGAGGGCTGTAAGCAACGATTTATTGATTATGCATTAAATAAACAAATAACAGTCAACACAGGTAATTGGCCATCAGATGTCATTACTAATAAAGATGCGAAAAAAATCTACGCTGACTTTCAACGTGAAACCATTACCAGTTTTGTAAAAGAAATAAAAGACGGCCTAATAGCAATTAATCAAGCTAAAATATTGCGAGGGCATCCAGAAGTCATTTTATCAGCAGCTGTACATCCACTGCCCGATTATGCAAGAAGAGTCAACGCACAAGACTGGCAAGATTGGGTCACTCGTGGTTTGGTCGATCAAATTCATCCTATGAGTTATACCGACAATAGAGACATAGCCACGTTTGATTATTATCTTATGGTTCAATCTGCAACCATTCCGAGTAACTTTCCTGTGTATCCCGGAATTGGAACGGTTCCTTATATCAGCGTTGATACGGTAATTGATCAAATTAATTTGTTGCGTAATGGTCGAGGTTCAGTGATTAAACCTTCAAAGGGATTTACACTATATAATTTTAATCAGTCATTAGCTGAACAATATTTACCTTTGTTAAGTAAGAAGGTTACTGCAAGCAAGATAATCAAAAAGATCGATGATAATAATAATGACGTATATGACGATGGGGAAATCAAACCAAACTCATGGAATGGTTCGGGTTGTTTTTACGGTGATGAATCTCCCTGTGAAACATCTAATTCAGGGAACTATTTCGGTGTATGGGGTGGAATTAAAGAATATTCAGGGATAAGGTTTCGATTGAACAGTGAAGACAAAATTTCCGGCAATATTCAACAAGCGAAATTGGTATTGACAGCTAACGGAACTTCGCACGGGGATCCAAAGATTCGAATATTCGCTGAAAATAGCAATAATTGCGGGATCTGGGAGAGTTCGCATAAACCTTCTAATCTTGTTCAATTGAAAACACAGGCTGACAAATATTTTCAGATATCGGATTTGGATTATTCCAATTTCGATGACGACACTCGCGAAACAAAAGAATATAAGCCAATAATGGAATTCGATATTACGAATATTATTCAGGAATTAGCTAATTCTTCTGGGTGGACTGGGGACGAAGGGGCAATATGTTTGGTTATTGAACCGTTGGATGATTCAGGTGTACATGAAGCTGGATTTATTGATTTCTATCAGAATGCGCTGCATGCCCCTGAGTTGCATATTCAATATTAGAGTCTTGAATATCTATTTTTTGACTGTACTCTTGGGCCATATAAATTCCCGCCGTGAACGTCGGGAATTTTTCGGGTTCAAGATTTTCTAATGGTGCTTAATCCTAGTCCAAACAAACCGCTCAATAACAAAAATGCAGCGCCTGGCAACGGAACTGTTGCAACCCTTTCAATACTGGAAACGCTGCCTTCTAGACGTCCAAATTCAGTAATCATTGAAAAAGATGGTGCTGTATTTAGATATATTTCATCCAAAAACAACAATTGACTTCCGGAATGCACTATGGTTGGAAGCGATCCATCAGTGGTATTTGCATAAGCACTTATACGAACCCATTGCTGGTTTTGAATGTCATTACTTTGATGTACATAGCTATCAAAAGTTTCTTTGTATGTCGGATCCCATGGAAGGGTGGTTCGTGTAACCATATCATTTTCGATTGTTATACGATTAGATGCTCTACCTGCATTTTCCTGAGCGTTAGCGAAAGTTTTTTCACCAACGGTTAAAGTCCAACCTAGGTTATTCCAAGATGTGCCAGTAGAGCCACTGCGATAACTATGATGTAGGGGCTCTGAGTTGAAAGGTGTATCCGAAAGAAAACTATAGGTAAGTGTCCATGCATCGCCAGGCTTTACAGGTTCTCCGTTCCATGTGCTAATGTTGGTTATTTCTCCAGATGTACGAATAGTTACCATACTTGCTATGGCGTTCTGAGATAATAGTAATTGAGCAGTGACTAATGCGGACGTCACCATTATTGACTTAAATTGAAATGAAATTTTCATACACGTCTCCTAAATGTTTTTCAGAATCTTTCACTCTAAAGCTAGAGAGCGTAGAGAAGGTAGGCACTAAATCTTACAGTCAATAGTTCATTTTCATCAAAAAACCGATTTAATCAAAAATTCACATTTATGAAATAAATCTGTCTGATAAATTTCATCTGCATGTATTCATGGATACATATTGAGGGAAGAATATGGCCTCGGTTTAGTGCCAACAATTTGTTATTTCATATTTATATAAAGGGGGAGTTATGTCGGGTTTATTATTTAAAAAACTTGCAGCCGCCAGTCTGCTTGTATTGAGTGTGTTGTCCTGTCAGTCAGCCAATGCAGCTTTTGTCATGACGCTGGATGATTTGAATGATTCTGCTGCGGCGACTGTTATTAGTGATGCATCAGGTTTTGATCTCAATAGCCTTTTGGGCGCTATCACTTATTCCGGTTCTGTCGGGGTATTTACTGTAAATATTTCAACCGCAGTGAGTAAGCCTTTAACTTCATCTCCACTTCTGAGTTTGAACAGTATTAATGTTAACGGTTCAGCGCCAGGTACTTTGCGAATTGCTATCACGGATACTGACTTTACTGGTCCAATTGCTGGTCTGAGAGGCACAGCAACCAAAATAGCTTCAAATACTGATTTATACATGGACTTTTTAGTAGATTCAAATAACAGAGAATTTTCAGGTCCATCAATTGGTTCAACGACCGTTGACGGAAGCGGTTTTCATGTAGTCGAGTCAGAATACTTGGGTCTTTCAGGGCCTTACTCTCTTTCAATTATTGCCGACATGCGTCATGACGATCCTTCGTCTGTGACCAATTTTGGTGGACAAATAGGCGCTTACAATGTTGCAGTTCCGTTACCCGGAGCTTTGTTGCTGTTCTTGTCATCCTTAGGTGGATTGTTGGCTTTTGCGCGCAAAAAATCCTGATCATTTTTAATTGAGCCAG
>CAZICR010000177.1:0-6590 GCA_964537795.1 uncultured Cellvibrionaceae bacterium
TGAGCAATTATTTTGATGAATTGCTGAAGGGCGATCTGGACAACAATGCGCAAATAGATTTGCCTTTGGCTGTCGGTGAAAACTTTGCATCATCAAATGTCGTGAGCTTGAATTCACGTCACAAAAATCCTCCTGCGATTGAAAAAAAATCACCAGTGTTGCGCGAATCTGCAAAACCAGCGGTTAAACCTCGAATGGATTATGCTGAACCGGTTTTGTCTGTTGAAGAACAGGACAAAAAACAAAAACTGGAGAAATTATTACAAACAGCGCAACAACAATTTTTAAAACAGGAGCAGGCGACCCAGCCGCAAACCTTAACCGAAACCCATGTCGAGACAGCTGAAGAAATTCAGGATTGGCCAATTGAAACGCAAACGGAAATTGCAGACCTTGCCACTGAAGTCAAAACGGAATCAATTGTTACACCAACCGAAAGCCTTGAGTCCGACATTCAATTGTCGCAAATTCCTCATCTTGAATGGGCAGCTAATGGTTTGCCGCAATGGGCGCAAGAACGATTTGATGTGCTTTTGTTTAATGTTGCGGGTCTCACGCTTGCTGTTCCATTGATTGCACTGGGACAAATTTATCCTTTAACCGATGAGTTAACGCCGCTCTTCGGTCAGGCTGATTGGTTTATGGGATTGCAACCAACACCCATGGGGAAAATTCGCACGGTCAATACAGCGCGTTTTGTGATGCCGGAAAAATACCACGACAGTTTTTTGGACAATGCCAAATATGTTATGTCATTAAACGGTGTGCTTTGGGGGCTGGCATTGGATTCTGTTAATCAACCCATGCGCCTTGATCCAGATCAGGTTAAATGGCGAAACGACCGCAGTAAACGTCCTTGGCTCGCAGGAACCGTTAAAGATCATATGTGCGCCTTGCTGGATGTTCCTCGCATCGCACAATTACTTCTGGATGCTGACCGCAATCACAAACGCCGCTAAGTCTTATGAGCGCTGGCGGCCTAGCCAATATTGTCTATAGTTATAAAAACCTTGGGTCAGACAGACCTGATTTGCGCCTATATTTGAGGAATTTCCTATGGCAACTGATGTCATCAAAAATAAATCATCGGCTAATACAAAAGGGAGTGATGATCCTATTTTGCAGTGGGTCACTTTTCGTCTGGATGGTGAAACTTACGGCATTAACGTAATGCAGGTTCAGGAGGTTTTACGCTATTCGGAAATTGCGGCTGTACCCGGTGCCCCTTCTTATGTATTGGGCATTATTAATTTGCGCGGTAATGTGGTGACTGTCATTGATACCCGTCATCGTTTTAATTTAACCAGCGGTGAAATTACCGACAACACCCGTATTGTTATTATTGAAACTGATCGTCATGTGATTGGTATTCTGGTTGATAGCGTTGCTGAAGTGGTTTATTTGCGTCAATCCGAAATTGAAATGGCTCCAAACGTCGGCAATGAAGAAAGCGCGAAATTTATTCAGGGCGTTTGCCACAAAAATAATGAGTTGTTGATTTTGATCGACTTGAATAAACTCCTGACCAATGAAGAGTGGAACGAATTAGAAGACATTTAATGATGACACCAATCGAAATTGCTTTAATTGCCAGCTTCGCGCTTAGCTTGCTGGCATTGTTTATTGCTGTCATGAGTTTTAAATCTTCGCGTAAGCAAGCCGTCAACAACGAAAAACTCTTGCAGAAATTAATGCGCGATCTTGCCGCGTCCAACAGCGGTTCTGTTGGTATGGGTCAACGTTTGATCGCCATGGAAAAGCGTTTGCAACATACCCAAAAACAATCCGAAAAAATCGATATCTACAACGACGACGAATTCCAACCTTACTCCCAAGCTGCACAAATGTTCCAAATGGGCCTCGACGCCGAAGAAGTCGCCCGCCGCTGCGGATTATCCCGAGCTGAAGCCTCATTGCTTGAGGTGATGCAGAAAGCAGGGCGGTAATCCAGTTCCCCACTTTGAAAAAGGGGGATTTAAGATCTTTAATAAAAAGCTAAAGCCACAAAAGGAATTCCCATGCAGCACTACAAAAAAATCCTGAAACCTTTTTCACGAAAACTCCGCACAGACATGACTTATGCTGAGCAGTTATTATGGTCGCGTCTACGTAGAAAACAAATATCAGGTTTACAGTTTTATCGTCAAAAGCCGATTGCTGGTTATATAGCAGATTTTTATTGCGCCGCGATAAACCTTGTTATTGAACTGGACGGTTCCCAGCATTATGAGTTGGAAAATAAAGCAAATGATCTTGAGAGAGATAGGGTTATGCACTCTTTAGGATTACAAATATTGAGATTTGATAATTTACAGGTGATGAATGAGCTTGATGCAGTGATGGATAAGATAGTGCAGGTGGTAGAGGAGCAATTGAATTGTTGAGATTTTAAATCCCCCCTAACCCCCCTTTTTCAAAGTGGGGGACTTGAATGTGCCGGATTTGTAGTTAGTGAAATTAAAACTTATTGTTGTTGATCATGGCTTTAAAAATGGTTAAATAAAACATAAGTTTCAAATTATCATTTTATTTTTAAAGAAAACCAATGCAGTCCCCCACTTTGAAAAAGGGGGGCTAGGGGGGATTTAAAATCTTCAATAAAAAACCGACACTATTTAATCGGCACCCAAATCTCGACCACACCTTCGTTCGTAATCGGATTAAAATCTTCACTGTAGCGTTCAAAAAAATGCAAACGATTTTTGTCCGTTGATGTTAATTGGTAGCCAGATGCAGGTAGCCAGTCATCAAATATCCGGTGAACAGTTTGTTTAATTTCATGAACCGCTCCTTGATGTGTAAATATTGCGTAGGTTTGCGAGGGAATTACAAAAGCAGTCAAGTGGTCAGGTAGAAATTTGATTTCATCTACCGCACCTCCCGCCATATAAATGCAATTGCCTTTATCCAAATCAATGCACACACCATAACCGACTTCATTGATCTTGCCTGGAAGTTCACTCCAGTAGTTCTCCATTAATTTATTCCAAAGTGCTGGAATTTTTTGCGCCATAAATTCATCCAGCTGTTCCGAAACTCCCAAAATGTTGAAAGGGCCTGAATGCTCAAAACGTGGAATTAATTGATTATCGAGTGCTAAGTTGAAATCGTTCATCTTTACCGGGATCCAATTCTCTGACAGGACGTACTTCAATAGTACCTAAACGCGCGGGTGGAATTTTCGCAGCTAATTGCAAAGCTTCATTTAGATCGCGTGCATCCAGCATATAAAAACCCGCAAGTTGCTCTTTGGTTTCGGCGAAAGGGCCATCGGTGATAATGGGTTTACCATCGCGTACGCGCAAACTGGTTGCAGTAGCAATTGAGTGTAATGCGTTACCGCCAATCATCTGGCCGGTTGCGCGTAATGATTCACCGCAGGCAACGCATTCATTATTCAAAGATTCCCATTCAGCAGATGTCATATTGTTGATGATATTTTCATCGTAATAAACCAAACATAAATATTTCATAATTTTTTCTCTTTTAATTAATCAAATTTTATTTATTACGATTGCACATGATTCGGATCCATATACATGACTTCCCAATGATGACCATCCAGATCTTCAAAACTGCGGTAATACATAAAACCGTGATCCTGTGTTGGCATAGGGCAACTTCCGCCTGCGTCCAAGGCTTTGTTAACCAATTGATCAACAGCTTCGCGTGACTCTACAGAAAAACAAATGATTGCTTCTTTGGTACTGTGAGCATCGGCAATAGATTTTTTGATAAAACCTTTAAAGAAAGGTTCGGTTAAGAGCATTACATAAATTGTATCGCTCATGATCATGCAGGCCGCATTGGCATCAGTAAATTGTGGATTAAAGCTGTAACCCAAATGGGCAAAAAATGCTTTGGATTTGTCCAGATCTTTAACCGGTAAATTGATAAAGACTTGTGTTGGCATTGCGTCCTCCAAAAATCAGTGTCGATGTTATTCAAAACAAACTATGGTACTAAAGCCACCATAGGCCATTCGAGCACAGTCGTTTAAGTTATCTTATATGCCTTCTTTATTACGGAAAAAAGCAACGATTGCATTGGCATGCCCATGTCCCATTTCGTGCTTGGTTTTTAATAAATCAACCATTTCCATATGCTTGAGGTGTTTTTGATTTTTCAGTTGATCAAACCAATGTTGAACCGGAAACCCATATTTCTTTTCTATTGATGGAAAATAGGATGCTGGGCCATTAACTTTAACTTCGCCAGACATTTACACCTCCGTTTAAATTATCGATTAAAAAATGGAAAAACATTTCTAATTCGCTCATCTCTCAACCAAAGAGAAAGCCACATCCATATACCTAAATAGAGACTAAACAGAGTGTGACTATAGTTCCTACATTGGCAGGCTTGGATAATGCCACTATCTATTTGGCGGTTAAATCCCCAAATGTTTGAAAACTGATCTTCTGTTAAGCTTCGATTCTGTCTCTGGATACCCTAATTGTCGAAATCGATAATGCTAAATCGACAATAGTGACAAATATTTTTACATACTGAAGTTTTTATCACGTAACTCACGAGGGCTATACCATGCAATACCAAGGCAGCTGCCATTGCGGCAATATTCAATTCAGCATAGAGGGCGAGTTTGGCGCTGCGCTCTCTTGTAACTGCTCCATTTGTCAGCGCAAAGGAACCTTGCTTTGGTTTGCGCCATGGAAACAGTTTCAATTGTTAACACCTGACGCAAAAATTTCCAGCTATACCTTTAATAAACATGTTATTCATCATAAATTTTGCCCTGTGTGCGGTGTGAGTCCTTTTGCAGAAGGTGTTGACCCCCAGAGTAATAAAGTCGCAGCGATTAATATTCGTTGTCTGGAAAATTTGGATGTGGATAAAGTGGAAGTGCAGCATTTTAATGGCAAGGATTTTTGAATAGATTTGAATGACGATAATATTGGGGTAGGGCGGGTCAAGACCCGCGTTGCTCTCATGTTTGAGTTTATGAGGTGTTTGCTTTTCTATTTATTTGAAAATATTTTTAATGCATTGATGTATTTCACTCCGCACACGCGGGTCTTGACCCGCCCTACATCTACTGAAATTTGTGTTAAAGACATTTAATAGAAATCTACAACAGTTTCGCCAATTGCCCCATCAAAAATCGCTTTTCCGGTTCCTGTTGTGTCAAGTTAATCGCTGTTTCATAAGCGGATTTTGCTGATTCTATCTCACCCAGTTGGCTTAAAAAGTCAGCGCGTGCAGCGTGAAATAAATAATAATCCTGTAATTGATTTTCCAATTCATCGAGTAAATCCAAGCCCTCTTTTGCCGTGTCGCGATGAGCGACTGCAACAGCGCGATTCAACGCGACTATAGGTGAAGGGTTGATATGCAGCAGCAAATCATAAAAGCCAACAATTTCCTGCCAATCAGTTTCTGCAAAACTTTTTGCTTCTGCATGTAAAGCTGCAATAGCGGCTTGGATGCTGTAAAAACCGACACCACCCGCTGCCAAAGCGCGTTGAATTAATGATGAGCCTTCGCGAATTTGATATTGATGCCAAAGTGTTCGGTCTTGATCTTCCAGACGAATTAAATCGCCATCTGCATTTGTGCGCGCATCGCGACGTGAATCTTGAATTAACATCAGTGCCAATAATCCGAGCACTTCGGTTGAAGGTAATAATTCGGCGAGTAAACGACCCAAACGAATGGCTTCTTCTGCAATTTCGTGACGAATAAGTTGTTCGCCATGTGATGCTGAATAACCTTCGTTAAATAATAAATAGATAACGTGCAAGGCTACATCCAATCTTGGTGCCAATTCTTTTTCTGTCGGAATTTCATAAGGAATCTTGGCATCCCGAATTTTATTTTTGGCGCGAACTATTCGCTGCGCCAAAGTGGTGGCGCTGATTAAAAATGCTTTGGCGATGGCCTCAGTGGTTAAACCACAAACTTCGCGCAGGGTGAGTGCCATCTGTGCTTCTGGCGCCAAACTGGGATGACAACAAGTAAAAATCAAACGCAGCTGATCATCTTCCAGATTGCGTTCGCCCCAATCTTCGCTGTCACTGATGGATGATTCCAGCTCTTCGGCAATATGCATGAGCGATGCATTGAAAGTGACACGGCGACGAATATTATCAATCGCTTTAAAACGGCCGGTTGATACCAACCATGCGCGTGGGTTTGAGGGAATGCCATCAACTGGCCACTGTTGCAACGCAATTGAGAAGGCTTCCTGTAGCGCTTCTTCTGCAAGATCAAAATCTTTCAGCAAACGAATTAATGTTGCCAATACCCGGCGACTTTCGGTTTTATATAAATGTTGAATAAATTGATCGGTGGGTTGCATCAAGGCTCACAAATTCTGTTAGTAGATTATTCAGTTTTTTTCAAGCTAAGCTTGATTAGAATTATATGCCTACTAGACTTCAGTGGATAATATTAACAATAGATAAATTATGCCAGCTCCTATTCCTGCAGATGAACTTGATCGATTAAAGTCCCTCATTGATTTGCACATCCTGGATTCAGCTCCTGAAGTCGAGTTCGATGCCTTGGTTAAAGCTGCAGCAGAAGTATGCGGCGTTCCTATTGGATTAATCAGTCTAATCGATTCTGAT